>JAYTEN010000075.1:0-5619 GCA_043735145.1 Gemmatimonadota bacterium
AGCCGAACGCCGTCTCGACGAGGTTGGGCGTCAGTTCACCGGGACGCAACGCGAAGGCGGCGTCCTCGAAGGGCTTCACCATCTGGCCGCGGCCGAACATGCCCATGCTCCCGCCGTTAGGCTTCGAGCCGGGGTCTTCGGACACGCGGCGCGCCAGCTGCGCAAAGTCGGCGCCGTGCTTGAGCTGGTCGAGGTAACCTTGCGCGATGCGGCGCTTGGCGGCCTTGAAGGCCGGGGTCGTATCCTGCCTGACCGCGACGAGGATGTGCGACACGATGCGGTAGTCGTTGCCGTTATAGGCGCTGTCGATCTGCGCCGGCGTGGGCGTGACCTTGCCCTTCACCGAGTCGACGTAGGCCGAGGCGATCTGCTGGGCGACGAACGGCCAGTTGGCCTCTTCGACGGTGGCGCTGTCCATCAGGCTGTCGCCGCGCGCGCTCGCCTGGGCCAGCAGCTGGTAGTCGACCCACATCTCCGCGATGCGGTCCACGATTTCGCGCCGCAGCGGCACCGACTTGGCCGGGGCGATCATCGACGCCACGCGCTCGACGGTGAGCTGCTGGCCCGCGGCCGTGGCCACGACATCCTGGTGGCCCATGAATGCATCCTTGCAGCCCGCAACGAGTACCAGCACCAGCGCTCCGACTACGGCGCTCCGCACCATTCCCTTACCCCTCACTCCATGCCCCTTTCAGGTTTCCGCCGCGGCGCGCGAGAGTGCGCGCACGAGTCCTGCCAGCAAATCGATGCCGCCCAGCCGTTCCAGCCGCAGCACCAGCGGCTGCGTGCGCCGGACTTCGGCGGCAAACTGCACTTCATCCATCGCGACCGTCAGCCGGGCCAGGCGCGGTGCCGCCCCCGCGCGGAAATTCAGCCGGGCGTCGTCGCCGCGGGCCACGATCGTCTCGATGCCGAGCTTCGCGCCCAGCACCCGCAACTGCGTGAGCGCGACCAGGGCTTCCGCCTCGGACGGCAGCCGTCCAAACCGGTCCGCCAGTTCTTCCCGTAGCCCTTGAATCTCGCCGGGCGACTGGCTCCGCGCCAGACGGCGGTACAGATCGAGCTTCGCGGCATCGTCGGCCACGTACGTGTCGGGCAGATACGCCGAACGCTCCATAAGGACCTCGGGCGGCGGCCATGCCATCTCCCGTCCTCCGTCCCCCGTCTTGAGCGCCTTGACCGTGTCCTCGAGCATGCGCAGATACATGTCCACGCCGACCGTCATCGCGAAGCCGGACTGCTGCACCCCCAGGATGTTGCCCGCGCCGCGTAACTCCAGGTCCTTGAGGGCGATGCGGTAGCCCGCACCCAGCTCGGTATGGTGCGCGAGCGTCATCAGCCGCGCCTCGGCCTGGCGGTCGATCGCGTCGGGGACCAGGAGGTAGCAGTGCGCCCGCCGATGGCTGCGGCCCACGCGCCCCCTCAATTGATAGAGCTGGGCCAGGCCGAAGTACTCGGCGTGGTGGACGATCATGGTGTTGGCGTTGGGCACGTCGAGTCCCGACTCGACGATCATGGTGGTCACGAGGATGTCGATCTCGCCGTCCACGAATCCGCGCATCACCGCATCGAGCTTGCGCGGCACCATCTGGCCGTGCGCATGGGCGACGCGCGCCCGCGGCGCCAGCGACTGCACGCGCTGGGCGATGGTCTCCAGTGTCTCGATGCGGTTGTGCACGAAGTACACCTGGCCGCCGCGGTCGAGCTCGCGCGCGATCGCTTCCTCGATCAGCCCGTCGTCCCACGGCTCGACGCTGGTCAGGACCGGCGAGCGGTCGCGCGGCGGCGTCTCGATCAGGGTGAGGTCGCGCAGCCCCGCGAGGCTGAGCTGGAGGGTCCGGGGAATCGGGGTCGCCGTCATGGTGAGCACGTCCACCGCGAGGCGCAGCTTCTTGAGCCGTTCCTTGTGATCGACGCCGAAGCGGTGCTCCTCGTCCACGATCACCAGGCCGAGGTCCTTGAAGGTCACGTCGGGCGAGAGCAGGCGGTGCGTGCCGATCAGCACATCCACGGTGCCGGCGGCGGCGGCCGCGAGCGTCGCGGCGGTTTCCTTCGTCGCATGGAGCCGCGACAGGGCCGCGAGCCTGACCGGGTACTCGGCGAACCGCTCGCTGAAGGTGCGCAGGTGCTGCTCGACGAGGATCGTCGTGGGCGCCAGCACGACCACCTGCTTGCCGGCCTCGACCGCCTTGAAGGCGGCGCGCACGGCGATCTCGGTCTTGCCGTAGCCGACGTCGCCGACCACCAGCCGGTCCATCGGCCGCGCCTGCTCCATGTCGTTCTTCACGTCGACGGTGGCGCGACGCTGGTCCGGCGTGTCTTCATAGAGGAAGGACGATTCGAGCTCGCGCTGCCAGCGGGTGTCGGGCGGGAAGGCATAGCCGGCGGTGAGCTGGCGCCGCGCGTAGAGGTCGATGAGCTCGGCGGCCATGCGCCGCACTTCGGCCTCGGCCTGGGCGCGCAGCTTCTTCCACTTGCCGCCGCCGAGCTGGTGCAGCTTCGGCAGTCTGGGCTCGCCCTCCTCGTCGGTGGCCGAGCTGCGGAAGCGCTCGATCTGATCGATGCGGTAGAGGGGCACGTGCAGCAGGTCGCCGCCCTCGTACTCGATCACCGCGACCTCGATGGTCGCGTTCTGGACGGTGATGGTCTTCATGCCGCGGTAGATGCCGACGCCGTGCTCGAGGTGCACCACCAGGTCGCCCGCCTGGAGCGCGCCGCCTAACGACGCCGGCGGACTCTGCCGGTAGCGCCGCGGGCGCCGCAGCCGCCGCGCGCGGCGGAAGATCTCGTGGTCGGTGAGCACCGTCAGGCCGGGCAGCACGAACCCGCCGTCGAGCGCGCCGATGGCGAGGACGATGCCCGCCGCGGCGGCGCGGCGCCCCTCCTGGAGCAGCTCGTCGAGGCGCTCGAGCTGCCCCTCGTTGTCGCACAGCACCATCGTCAGCCCGCCAACGGGCGGCGCGAGGCGGGAGAGGTCGCGCGCGATCTCGGGCGGCGGCCCGACGGGCAGGCGGTGCGTGGGCTCGGGGGCGCCGAGCCCCAGGCGCGCGAAGCCGGCGCGCCGGGCGCGCCACGCGGCGGGCTCGAGGAAGAGATCGCCGCGCGGCGGTACCGCCTCGCCCAGGCGCCGCGCGAGGTCGGCATGGTGCTCGGCCTCGTCCCAGGCGCGCTCCACCTCGGTCTCGAAGGCGCCGGGGGAATCCTCGACAAGCAGGCATCCTGCGGAAACGAGATCCAGAAGCGTGGTACGGTGGGATGGGGGGATGGGGGGATGGGGGGACTGTCCCATCCCACTATCCCCCGATCCCGCTACCCGCGCTTTTACCGGGAGCACCGTAACCCGTTCAAGCGGTCCAGCGCCGCGTTGAGTAGAGAGGTCAAAGGCGCGCAGCGCCGCCAGCTCATCGCCCCAATACTCGGCGCGCGCGGGCAAGGCCATGCCGAAGCCGTAGACGTCGACGATGCCGCCGCGCACCGCGAACTGCGCCACGTCGGAGACCTGGGGCACCCGCTCGTAGCCCAGATCATGGAGCCGCTGGACGACCTCGCGGAAGGGCACGCCCTTGGTGATCTCGAGCCGCGAGGCCGCGAGCGTCGCGGGCATGGTGGTGCGCTCCAGGGTCGCGCGCGCGGTGGTGACCACCACCTGCACGGCGCCGCGCGCGATCGCCTCGATCGTCTCGACGCGCTCGCCGGCGATCTCGACGTGCGGCTCCTCCTCGCCCAGCCCCTCGCGCTGCGGGTAGAGCGCCACCCGCTCGTCAGTCATGAGGTTGGCAAGATCGGCGAGCCACCGCTCCGCTTCTGACGGCCCCGGCGCGATGACGACGAACCGCTGCGACGGCTGGGCGTCGGCCAGCGCGGCTACCAGCGCCGCGCCGGCCGAGCCGGGCGTGGGGGACAGGCGCGCGTCAGCGCGCGGCGCCCGAAGCGAGGCTTCGAGTTCCTTGAATTCGGGAAGATCCCGGAAGGCGCGAATCAGTTGTGGTAGAGACATTTCAAAAAAGAATCTAGAATCTAGAGTCTAGAATCTAGAATCTAGATTCTTTCCGTATCCTTCCCCCGGCAGCAAGCCAGGACTCCAGCACCAAAGTTATCAGGGCCAGCAACAGCAGCGGCCCGGTGAGCTCGCTGCGGCCGGCGCCGCGAAAGCGGCGGGCGCGGTACTGGCGGGCGTCGTCGGTGACGGTGACGGAGGCGCCCGTCCACGCTGCCGCGACCTCGGCGTTCGAGGCGCGGACCAGGTCCGACTCCCGCGGATCGGGGCCGACCACCAGCATCCCGACCGTGTCGCGACCGGCGCGCAGCGCCCATACCCCCGGCACCGCGGGCGCGGCGATGACCGACCCGGCGCGCACCGCGATGACGGAATCGCCGCGCGCCAGCGCCGTCACCCGGCCCTCGAGCGCGACCGGGTCGCCGGGAATCGCTTCCCGCACGCCTCCGTCGCCGCGCACCAGCCGGTTCACCAGGGCCGCCACAAAGGGCACGAACGCGCCGGTGAGGGGGAGCGTCGTTTCGTCGGGGACGAGGCGGCTGCCGACCAGGATGACGTGGCCGGTCCGCACCACCCAGGCGTCGCCGCCGGCGCGCGCGAGGACGTCGGCCGAGTCGCCGACGCCGGTGGGCTCCAGCCGCCAGCGGGATCGGACGCGCGCGCCCGCGAGCTCGGGGACCGACGGCGCGTCGACGGTGTCCTCGCGCTCGCGCCGGGTGCCGAAGCGCCAGGGCACGCCGCCCGCTTCGAGCGCGCGGTTCACCGCTCCCACGCTCGCCGGGTCGGCCGGGGGCAGCACGACGGCCGCGCGCGCTCCGCCGGGCGCGGTGCCGATGCGCACGTCGCCGCCGCCGAGCCGGACGCGGCCCGCCGCCGCGAGCACGCCTAACGCTTCGGGAACAAAGGGGCCGACCTCGCCCGCCGCGGCCTCCACCGTTGCGGGCACGGCGACGCGCACCGCGAAGGCCCGCGCATCGTCGGCGCGCAGCTCGTCGGCATCGAGCGACACGGCGCCGGTATGCCACCCGGGCTGGAGCGCCGGGGCCGCCAGCTCCACTTCGCCGCCGGTCCCGGCGAGCGCGCGGGTGCCGGGACGGCCGTCCAGGGCCAGCGCCACCGTGGTGCGACCGGCCGGATCGGACGGACCGCCGCCGACGCCGGCGCGCACGCTGCCCGTTCCCGGCAGCCAGAGCGAGGGCAGGGGCCGGGCCAGCACGGCGCCGCGGTTGGGCGGCGGGTCGCCGGCCGGACGGTAGACCAGAATCGTGAGGCCCTTGAGCGACGAATCCGGCACCGCGGGCGCTCTGCCTAACGCGGTCAATTGCAGATCGGAGAGCACGTGGATCTCGCCGCGCGCATACCCCGACCCCGCGATGAGCCTGGCTCCCTGGCGGACCGCCGCCTCCAGGTCCAGCCGCAGGGGCACCGGCGCGAGCCGCGTGACGTCGGCCAGCAGCTCGTCCCGCGAGCCGCGCCTGGCAATGCCGTCGGCGCCGATCAGCCAGAGGGCATCCCCGCCCGATGCGTCGCGCAGCGTCTCGCGCGCCCGCGCGGCGAGATCGTCGAGGACGCGGGTGCCGCCCGGCACCGCGCCGGCGCTGAGCGAGTGGTCGAAGACGAGG
>JAYTEN010000076.1:0-4983 GCA_043735145.1 Gemmatimonadota bacterium
CGCCTCGAGCCGCTTCTCGCTCATGGGCGAGTTCACGCAGCCCAACAACAACGAACCGAACTTCAGCTTCGCCGGCGAGTATAACGTGAACCTGGGCACGTCGGGCTTCTCGCTCGCCCCGCGCCTGAGCTACACCTATCAGCCGGCCAACAGCCTCGACCCCGCCGGACCGACCAGCGCCACCTACGCCGGCTTCGACAGCAGTGTGAAGTCGGGCGCCTTCGGCCTCGGCGTCGGCGGCGGCATCCGGTATCGCAAGACCCCGCGCGGCTTCGGCTTCGGCGCGGACTACGGCTATCGCAGCTTCGGCCTGCTGGGCGGTGTCAACACCATCAGCATCAGCCTGGGCTGGTAACACGAAGGGGCACTCCCGCGGGCGCCCTTCCTCAGGGCGTCTCGCGGGAGGAGCCTTCCAGAATGAACAAGATGTGGATGTCAGCTGGTGCACTCCTGCTTCTCGCGGCGGCACCGGCACGGCAACAGGGCGGGGATGATCCGCTGACGGTTCGCGCGGTACGGTTCTACAGTCCGTCCAACGCGACCACGACAATCGAAGGGGTATGTGAAGTCCGGCTTCCCGCGCTGCTGCGAAGCGTCGGGCAGGCGAGCCGGTACCGGGTGGAAATCACGGTACTGGACAGCGCGGGGCTCGAGCTCCAGCGCTCGGACTGGAGCCGCGACGTGCCGTCGGCCCTGGCGCAGCGGTCTGGGGCGACGATGGTGGAGTCATTCGCGTTCGGCGCGGCGCCTGGCAGCTACAAGGTCCGGATCAAGCTCACGCCGGAATCCGGCGCGGCCCTCGAGCGCGAAGCGACGATCACCGCCTACGCATCGGCGCCGGCCGTATCGGACCTGCTGCTCGCCAGCAGCGTGCGGCAGCCGGCCAGTGACAGCGAGGCGCTGGCGCCCGGAGAGATCCGGCGCGCGGGACTGGTCATGCGATCGGCACCGGCCCCGCGGCTGACGCCATCGGAGGCGGTCCTGAGCTGGTACGCAGAGATGTATCCGCGGCGGGCCATGGCGGCGACCGGGCAGCTCGTGGCGAGCGTCGTGACGGATCAGCGGGTGCTGACCAGCGCCCCGCCGCAGCAGATCAGCGTCGGCCCGACCGGCGGCGCGACCAGGGGCTCGATCGACCTGACCGGACTGCCCGAAGGCGCGTACCGCCTGAGGCTCCAGATCCGCTTTGGGGATACGACGCTGACGACGGAAGCGCCCTTCGTGATGGCGCCCTTCTCGGCGGTAGCAGTGGCGGCGGCCCCGGTGGCCGACGCATCGCCGGCGGATATCTTTGCCGACGCGCACGAAGCACGGCTCGATTCGCTCTTTGCACCGTTGGTCTATGTCGCGGAGAATTCGCGGGATCTCAGCGTGTACCACACGCTGACGGCCGAAGGCAAGCGGCGCTTCCTGCGGGAGTTCTGGGCCCATCGCGACCCGACGCCCGCGACGCCCGACAACCCGATGCGCGACCGGTTCTATCACGGCGTGCAGCTCGCGAACCAGGAGTTCCGGGAAGGCGGGAGCGGAGACATTGCTGGCTGGAACACCGACCGGGGCCGCGTATATCTTCGCAACGGCCGCTGGGACGAGATCCTCAGCCGCCGGGCGGCGTCACCCAAACCGTACGAAGCGTGGAAATTCACGCGGGACCGAGGTCGCTGGTACGTGTTCCAGGACCAGACGGGGCTCGGGCACTACACGCTGATCGGGACGAATGACCGGCGGGAAGCGGGCCGGCAGGGGTGGCAGCGGCTGCTGGGTGGCGATGGCACGCGGGACGTTTACCAGTTCTTGAATCTCGACCTGCGCGACTTGCGGGAATTGAACATCAATCCGTAGTACACATGATCCTGAACAGAGGGACCATCATGAAGCGTCAAAGTATGGTATTGCTGGCGGCGGGAATCATGGCGCTCGGCGCCCCTGCCTGCTTCAAGGACCCGGTCGAGAGTCTCCAGGGGAGCCCCTCGCGCGTTTCCGTCAGCCGGAGAATTCTCCAGCAGAACGTCGGCGACACCGACGTGGTGAACATCCAGGTGCTGGACGCGCAGGGCAACCCGCTGGTGCTGTCGGGCGTCACGCTCGCGAGTCTTGATCCGACGGTGGCCGATGTTGCGCCGCTGCCCCCGGTGAACGGCGACTCGTCGCTGCGCAGCTTCCCCGGCAACACCCTGACCAAGATCATCGTCTTCTCCAAGGCCCCGGGGCGGACGCAGATCGCGATCACGGCCAATGGCGTCAACGATACGCTCACGGTGACCTCGTATCCCACGGCGTTCCAGGGAACGATCACGCCGGCCACGGCGAAGACGGGCGACACGATCACGATCACGGCACCGGCCCTGGTGACCTTCGGCCCGACCGCAACGGCGACCGTTACCGGCGCGAAGAATTCGCCGCTGCTCCAGTTTATCTCGCGGTCGGCTACCACGCTGAAGTACATCGCTGGTGGCGCGATTGCGGGTGCCAAGGCGACCATCAGCGGCGGGGTGCTCCTCGGCACCATCAACCTGCCGGACCTGACCAGCACCGCAACGTTCACCATCGGCGCCGAGGCCGCTGAAGCAGCCGGCAACAACGCGCCCGGCGGTGGATCCAAGCTGCTCACGGTTCCCACCGTCGTCGGCGATTCCGTGGTCGCATATGGCACGCTCGACGGCACCGATATCGACGACTACTTCGGTATCGTGACCGTCGCCGGTGACTCCATCGAGATGAAGATCGTCTGGCCAGTCGGTGCTCCCACAGATCTGGACATCGACGGCCTGTTCTTCCGGAACAACGGGACGACGCTGGTGAAGTGCCCGTGCACCGGCGCCAACCCCGAGGACGCGAAGGCCAGGATCGGCTTCACGGAAACGTACTGGCTCGAAGTCAACATGTACGACACCCACGGTCATTCCGAAACCTGGCCTTACCGTGTGATCCTCTGGCGGCGCTAGCGTCGAGCTGAACAAGCGAGAGCCCCCGGCAGTCAGCCGGGGGCTCTTTTTTCTGAAACGATGGACGCCTCCCGCTGTCGGCCGCAGCTGTTAGATTTCTTCACATGCTGCGTTACCCAGACAATCCGTCGCGCACCGAAGGCCCGATCCACCGCGTTGCGCGAGCCGCGGCGCTGGTCACGCTCACCGCGCTGCTGGCGGCGTGTTCGACCGGAACCGACGTGGTCCTCACGGCGCGAGTCGATTCCGCCGGTGTGAGCGCCAACCCCAACATGGTCGTGAGCGCGCTCGTCCGCTTCGGCGGCATCGGAGACTCGGCACGGGTACGATTTCACGTCGCGGGCTCGGCGGTTGACAGCACCACCCCGGCGTTCACGGGACCGTTCGATGTGGACACGCTTCCCGTGCTCGGGCTCCTGCCGCAGACGACCTATGTATTCCGCGCGGTGGTGTATGGTAGCGGCACCGACAGCGCTACCTCCGACTCCTTGACGCTGACGACGGGATCGCTTCCGGTTGACCTGCCGGCGTACACGGCAGGCGGCAGCAACCCGATGCCAGGCTATGTGGTGATGGGCGTATCGGGGGCGAAATACGGCATCGTCATCGACCGGACGGGCCGGGTGGTATGGTACCGTTTCTTTCCGCCAGGGGGCCCGGGCCTCAACTTCATGGCCCAGCCAACCGGAGTCTACGTGGGCCGATCGACCACGCCCGACGTGACCGACATCGACCCCATGGTAGAGATCGACGCCGCGGGGTTTGAGCGGCGGGCCCTGCGTTGCGTCGGCCGGCCGTTGCGATTCCACGACATGATCCTCCTCGCGGACGGCAGCTACTGGATCATGTGCGACGACGTCCGCACCCAGGACCTCTCCTCGCTGGGAGGATCGGCCACCGCCGTCGTGACAGGTACCGCGGTGCAACACGTCAGCGCCGCCGGCACGCTGCTCTTCGAGTGGGATCCCTTCGACCACTTCCTGATTACCGACACCGACCCGACAACGTACGTCGGCACCACCAACGTGAATTGGACTCACGGCAACTCACTCGACCTGGACACCGATGGCAACCTGCTGGTGTCATTCCGCAGCCTCAGCGAGATCACCAAGATCAACACCCAGAGCGGAGCGGTCATCTGGCGCATGGGCGGCCGCCGGAATCAGTTCACCTTCGCTGGCGCGGCCGGGAGCGGGTTTGCCCGGCAGCACAACCTGCGCGTCATCGGACCGAATGCCTTCATCGTGCTCGACAATGTGGGCAGCACCGACTCGCGATATGAGCGCTACCTGACCAACGCCGCAACGATGACGGCGACACTTCAGCAGTCGTACAGCGCTGTTCCCGCCGTACAAACCATGATCGGCGGCAGCGTGCAGCAGGAGGCCTCCGACCGATACCTGGTGTCGTTCGGAACGACGGGGCGCGTCGAGGAGTTCGACCTGGCGGGCAACACGACGTGGAAGATCAATGGCAACCCGGGCTACGTCTTTCGTGCGCAGCGCATCCTGTCGCTGTACCAGCCGATTCCCGCGGTTACTCGCTAGCGCGGTGGAGCGGGAACTCGATCGAGTCTGGCGGGCGGCCCTTGGTGGCCGCCCTTTTTCACCCTACCAGCGAACCCGGTACAGCATCCAGTAAACCACCACGCCCGTCACCGACACGTAGAGCCAGATCGGCAACGTCCAGCGTGCCAGCCGCTCGTGCGCGGGATGCCGGTTCTTCAACCCCCGCCGGAGCGTGACGATCGCGAGCGGCACGATCGCCGCCGCAAGGACGGTGTGCGTCAACAGGATCGCGAAGTAGACGGTGCGCACCGTGCCCTGGCCCTCGAAGTGCTTCGAGCCGATGTGCGCATGATACCAGAGGTAGCAGCCAAGGAAGACGATCGCGCTCGTAAAGGCGCCGATCATGCACGCCCGGTGCAGGGCGATGCGCCGGGCCCGTATCGCGGCGTAGCCGCCCAGCAGCAACGCCGCCGTGGTCGCGTTCAGGCTCGCATTGAGCCCCGGGAAATCCGCGAGCTCGATCAGGCGGC
>JAYTEN010000077.1:0-17637 GCA_043735145.1 Gemmatimonadota bacterium
GACCTCATCGTCCAGTACGTCGTGGGACTGCGCCCGGCGGCGGAGGGGCACTGCATCGTGGACCCGATGCCCTTCGCCCTGGACGGCTTCGAGGCGAAGGGGTTGCCGATGCAGGGCGCGTCGGTCGACGTCGCCCGCGAAGGCGAGCAGCTCCTGGTCCACGTGAACGGGCGCGAAGCGGCGCGCGGACGCGTGGGTGAGCCAATGAAAATCAGAATCTAGAATCTAGAATCTAGATTCTTGGTTTTCAGGCTCTCCGCACCAGCGCCCGCGCCGTCTCCAGGGTGCGATCGACTTCTTCCGGCAGGCAGTAGACCGCACAGCCCTGGCGCACTCCCGCGCCCATCGAGCGGCAGCGGATCTTGGCGCGATTCCACAGCTCGTCCATCAGCTGCCCCCCGGTGAAGCCGGCCAGCTCCCAGATCGTCGTCGGCGACACCAGCTCCGGGTGCTGCGGCGACGTGATGCGCACCTGCGGGATCTGCTTCAGGCCTTCGCGCAGGCGGTTCGCGAGCGTCATGAGTCGCGTGTAGATGCGGTCCGGCCCCACGCGATTGTGGAAGTCGATCGCGGCGTCGTAGCCCTTCAGCAGCGACAGGTTGCCCGAGCCGATCTGCATGAAGCGGTAGGCACCATCGTGATAGTTGTCCCACTGGCCCGACACCACCGTTGCCCAGACGTCAGGCAGGCGGTCACGCCGGATGTAGAGCCAGCCGGTGCCCTTGGGCGACAGCAGCCACTTGTGGGGCGAGCTGAAGTAGGCGTCCGCGCCGATGGCCTGCATGTCGAGCCGCATGTTGCCGCAGCACTGCGCGCCGTCGATCACGCTGATGATGCCGCGCTGGCGCGCGATGGCGCACATCTGGGCCACCGGGAAGAGCACCGCCGTCCCGCTCGTCAGGTGCGGAATTGCCCACACCTTCGTCTGCGGCGTGCTCGCGTTGACGAAGATGTCGATGAGCTGCTGGGGATTCTCCGGCGGCGTGGGGACGGTGACCTTCTTGATGTAGATGCCGTAGCGCTTGGCCTTGAGCTGCCACGGCGATTCGCAGCCGGTGTGCTCCTGGTTGGTCATGATCACTTCGTCGCCGGGGTGGAGCGTGAGGCCGTTGGCGACGTAGTTCGCGCCGAGGGTGGCGTTCTGGATGAGCGCGATCTCGTCGCCCGACGCGTTGATCAGCTGGCCAAGCTTGGCGCGCAGGTCGAGCTCGGGCCGGTAGCCCGTGAAGTAGTCCGGGTGCTCGGCGCGGTAGTCCCAGTGCGCGATGGTGGCGTCCACCTGGCGCATGTGGTCGATGACGGCGTCCTGCACCACGCGCGGCGAGCTGCCCAGGGTGCAGGTATTGAAGAAGGCCTCGTCGGCGGGGATGGTGAATTCGCGCCGCAGCGCGCGCCAGTACGCCTCGTCCTCCTGCGGGGGGGCGGCGCCGGGCCAGCCGCCGCGCGGCACGGTGGCGGGCGGAGTGGCGCCCGCGGTGCGCGTCAGCAGCGCGGTGGCAAGGGCAGAACCGAGGAAGTGCCGGCGACTGGGCATGGAATCATCTCGCGAAGGAGGAACGGCGAATATATTCCCCGTTCATGCGCACCGCACGTGGGCTCGCCGCCGCAGCCTGTCTCAGCGTCCTGGCCTGCCGGCTCGAGCAGGCGCCCTCGGGCCGCCTGCCCGGACCGCCGACGGTCGCCGACTCGCTCGCGCGGGTGGAGCAGGATTCGTCGCTGACGGCCGATGTGCAGGCCGTGCTGCGCGCGTTCTTTGACCGGGCCAGTGCCCGCGACTGGCGCGCCATTCGCGGGGCCTTCTGGCCGGGCGCGACCGTAGCCGCGCCGTGGACGCCTCCGGGCGAGCGGGCCGAACGCAGGGCCATCCAGAGTGTGGACGAGTACGTGCGGCGCACCGCCGAGGGGCCCGGGCGCATGAACGTCTACGGTGAGCGGATGCTGCACTCGCACGTCACGGGGTACGGCGATGTCGCGGATGCCTGGGTGCTGTACGAGGTGCGGGCGGGGCGGTCACGCGATTCGGTGAAGGTGACCCGGGGCGTGAATGCCTTTCACCTGGTGCGGGATGGGAGCGGCTGGAGGATCGTCAGTCTCGCGGTGACGGCGGAGCTGGCGTCGCGGCCGCTGATGATTCCGCCGCGCGGGATCGTCAGGCGCGCGGATCCGCCCGTCCCTGCTCCCGATCGAGCAGCGCGGAAATCTTCGCCTTGAGGCCCTGAGGGGCGCGCAGGTGCGCGAGCTTGCCGCGAATCGCCACCAGGATGTCGCGCTCCACGCCGAACTCGCCCGCGCACTCGGCGCACCGGCCCAGGTGCGCTTCCACCGCCGCGATCTCGTCCGGCGCCAGCTCCCGGTCCACGTAGTCATCCAGCTTGAGGAAGGTCTCGCGGCACGTCAGCCGGGGCGCGCTCACGACGCGCCCGCCCCTCGCGCGGCCACGAGGCCGTGGTCGCGCGCGACGTCCCACAGCCGGCGCTGCAGCAGCGCGCGCCCGCGGTGGAGGCGGGAGCGCACCGTGCCGACCGGGATGTGGAGCAGGTCGGCGATCTCCTGGTACGGCAGGTCCTGGAGGAAGTACAGTGTCGCGACCACGCGGAACTCGTCGGGCAGGGAGTCGATCGCCGCCTGCACCTGCTCGCCCTCGAGCCGGTCCATGACCGAGCGGGCGAGGTCGCCCGGTCCGCTGCCGTCGCCCGCCTCGGCGGCCGGCACGATCTCGTGCGCCTGGCGCTGGATATAGGCGTTAGGCAGCTCGTCCAGGGCGACGGCGGTGTCTTCGACCCGATGCTTGCGCTTGCCCGACAGAAATGCGTTCATCAGGATGCGCAGGAACCAGGCGCGGAAGTTGGTGCCGCGCTCGAAACTGTCGAAGCCGCGATAGGCGAGGAGCGCCGCGTCCTGGACCAGGTCCTGGGCGTCGGCATCATTGCGGGCGAGGCGGCGCGCCGTGGCATAGGCGCGATCGAGCACCGGCGCCAGCAGCCCCTCGTACTCTTCCCGCCTGGCCGACCCGGATGCCGGTGCGCCGTGCATGGGTGATCAGTATCGGTGGGGCGTGCGGCGGGCGCAACGGAGGGCAGCATGTGACGGCAACGCGATCAGGGGGTCGGCGGTTCCCCGGCTGGCCGGATGGTATCACGAAAAAAGGCGGCGGGATCCTGGTCGGAGCGCAGCGACAGTGTATCCGGGCCCCGCGCGCCTCTCAACTCCCACGTCTCCGCGTTGATGATCCGGTAGGCCATGCCGGGGGGCGCATCGCCAAGCTCGCGCAGCGTCTGCGGCGAGCGTCCATGCTCGGCCTGGAAGGCCCGGATCCGCCGCGCCACCACGAGCATTGCGGCCCGCACATCGGATGCACGGGCGGGCGTTTCGCCGCCCGCGGGAGCCCGGACGGCGATGACCACGCCGATCGCCGCCACCAGGGCAATGACGAGAACGGCCATTGCTCTGCGCCGCGGCGGGGGCGGCGCGGGCGTCTGGAGGGCCAACTGCCTGGCCGCGCTGGCCGACACCAGCGCGTCGAAGGCCTGGGCCAGCTCCTTCTTGCCCTGCGGCGCCGCGCCGGGCTCGCCACTCGGCGGTGTCGGGGCCGGCCCGGTCATGGCTTCCTCACGAGGCCAACATTACTGGAAGTCCACTTCCCAGACCACGTCTTCGCGCTGGCCGATCATCTCCAGCCGGGCCGACCGCGCGGTCACGTCCGCGAGCGTGCACTCCACGTTGGCGATGCACCGCCGGGGCCGGAATCCGGGGGGCAGGGCCAGCGTGATCGCGTAGGGCCGGCCGTCGAGCTGCGTGGACTTGCCGGCAAGGACGTGGCGCCGCGCATCCCAGCGCTCGTCGTCGATGTCCACGATACCCTGGATGATGTGGCGCGAGCTGCCGATCACGAACGGCGCGCGGCGCGGGCGCCGCAGGGCGATGATCGCGGCGCTGCGCGGCGCCACCGCGAGCGAGATGCGCGACGACACGTCGGCCAGCCGCTGCGCCTTCCAGACGTCGTACGCCGCCAGCGGCCCGGCGACGCCGGCACCGGCGAGGTCGGCCGTGAGGTGCCGCTCGTCGTTATCCCAATTGAAAAGTCCGATCGTCCACCAGTCGTCATGCTGCCGGCACAGGAGCCGGGAGGGCGGCGCGTCGCGCAGCAGTCTCCACATGCCGCCGTCGCCGCCGCCGTCATAGACGCGCACCGCGACGACGTTCGGCGCGCCCCACTGGATCGCTTCGCCTGGCACATCGTACTGCCGGTACGTCTGCCACTCGGCCCGGTAGGCCGGCGGCATCGCGCCGGTCGCGCCGACGCGCACGCCGTTCACGAACGTCTCGTCGGCGTCGTCGATCTTGCCGAGCGCGAGGGTGAGGCGCCCCGCGGGAGGACGCCGCGGCGCGTTGAACTTCGCGCGATACCAGGCGTACCCGTCGAGCCCCGGCCGGCCGGCGCGCTCCCACGGGATGCCGACCTCCAGGTCTTCCCAGCCGGCGTCGTCGAGCGCCGGATCGCTCCACGACGCGTCGTCGCCGGCCATGAAGCGCCAGCGCCGGGGCAGGGCGGCGAGCGTGACATCGCCGGCGAGGAGGGCCGGTGCGCGCGCCGCTTCGGTGCCGAGCAGATCCAGCGCGCGCCCCCGCACCGGCGCGGCGGGCATGGCGCGTTGCAGGATCTCGATCCGATCCGCGGGCAAGCGGTCGAGCCGGTCGGACGCGATGGTCATCTGTCCGCTGATCGCCACGGCCGATGCCCACGCGCGCCCTTCGTCGAGCGACATCGGTTCGCGCACCACGACGGCGTCGGGGTCGTTACGCCAGGCGCGGCCGTGCCAGTGCGCCCGCTGCATGGCCGCGCTCACGCCCGGCTGGATGCCGCCCCAGCTGGCGTCCACGTCACCGCCGATGCGCATGCCGTCCACCAGTCCGAGCGAATGCTGGAGCGGCGCGCCGCAGCCGAGGACGAAGGCGCGGCCCGC
This sequence comes from Gemmatimonadota bacterium, assembly GCA_043735145.1. GTDB lineage: Bacteria > Gemmatimonadota > Gemmatimonadetes > Gemmatimonadales > JACORV01 > DASXPG01. The sequence goes on from JAYTEN010000077.1 coordinate 4,965, forward strand.
GCCTTCGCGCAGCGCGCGCAGTCCCGCGCGCACCGCCTCGTGGCCGCTCGCGCCGCGCTCGGGCCGTCCCCCGCGGGCGCCGTAATAGAGGAAGTCGAGCTTGAGATAGTCGTAGCCCCATTCGTCCACGGCGTGACGCGTGAGGTTGCGCAACCAGTCCTGGACCACGCGCTGCGACGCATCGATGCCGTACGCCTGCCCGCCCCAGTGCGCCTGCACGTCGAACTTGAGGGGCTGTCCGGTGTCGTCGAGCAGCAGCCACTCGGGGTGGATCGAAGGGATGCCCGATCGCGCGGTGACGGCGAACGGCGCCATCCACAGCCCCGCCTCGAAGCCCGCGGCGTGGATCCGGTCGGCGAGCCAGCGGTGGCCATGGGGGAACTTCTCGTTGGTGTCCCAGTCGCCGGCGGCGCGCTGGAACCCGTCATCGACCTGGATGAGGCGAAAGCCGCGCGGATCGAACTGGCCGCGCGCCGTCTCGATCGCCGCGACCACGTCGTCCTCGGTGACGCGCTCGTACAGCTCGTACCACGAGCACCAGCCGGCGGGCGTGTCGGGGCGCAGCGGGCCGGCGCGCGCGGCGGCATCGGCGCCGAGGGCGCCTAACGGGTCCGCCGAGGGCAGGATGGTGAGCGACGACACCGCCGCAACCTGGTCGAGGCTCACCGCGCGGTGATTGAAGCGACCCACCGCGTCGAGGACCCGGCCCGTCAGCCGGAATTCCCCGGCCGAGCCGTCGGTCTCGCCGAACGCGAAGGCCAGGCCCGGTCCCCGGTCCCCGGTCCCCGGTCCCCGGCCCCCCCGTCCCCCCATCCCCCCGAACAGCGCCAGCTGCCAGTGTCCGGTGACGTCGGTGCCGGGCGCGAGCTCCGCCATCCGGCAGCTGCTCCACGACTGGTAGCCGTTGATCCACGCCCGGGTCTGCGCGACGCTCACCCCGCCGGTGAAATGGATCGCGACCAGGTCACGCGGGCCCTCGAGGCCGCGCACCCGCACCGTCACGACGGGGCGGTCGTCGTCCTCGAACTGCGCCGTAACCTCGAGACCGTTCAACAGGCCGACGATCGTCCAGGTCCCTTCGCCGCTGCGCCGGGAGCCGGTGCGAAAACGGCGCGCGCTCTCGAGGTCGGCGAGCGTGAAGCGGGGCAGCGCCGCGAGCTCGATCGCGATCTCGGCGTCGCGCACCGCGGTCACGCCGGCCCGGGCCAGCGACCAGCGGGCGCGCGCGTCGAGGGAGAAGCGCCAGCGCGTGTCGGGCGGCGCGGCCGGGTGCCGGCCGCGGCGCTTCCGCCGCTGCGTCAGGGCCGGCATACCCAGCAACTCGAGAAACTCCCGTCGTTTCATCCCGCGATCTCCGGTGACTTTCCCACTTCCCCACTTCCCCACTTCCCCACTGTCCCACTAGCCACTCATAGCCCCGGAGCCTAGCTTCGCATCCATGGCCCAGGAAATGCCCGCGCCACGCCCTCGCACCTCGGGGCCGCTATCGCACCCCGGATTGTCGCTGCTCTCAGAGGTGACCGCCGCGCTCTCGGCCGGCGTCTTCTCCGAGTCGGCGATGGAGGAGGTCGCCCGGCTGCTGCGCCGCGGCCTCGGGGCCGCGCTGTGCCGCGTCTGGGTCCGGCTGGAAAATACCCGGACGTACGAGACCTTCTGCGACCCTTCCGACGCGCCCACCCCCGACGCCGCGGCGAAGATGGGCGAGGCGATCCGGAACGGGACGGCCGAACTGGTCCCCGAGTCTTGGGAAAACCTCGACCTGCGGGTCGCCATCAATCACGAAGGCGAGCGCCTCGGCCTGATCGAGATCTGCGTGCCGCGCGACGGCCGCGAAATGATGGCGCGCGACGTGCTCGACGTCATCGCCAATGTGCTCTCGCCGCTGCTCGCATCCAAGGAGCTCTCCAAGGATCTAGCCTTCGAGGTCGCCCGCCGCGCCCGCGAGATCGAGGAGCAGCGCCGCTTCACCACCAAGGTCATCGACTCGCTCCCCGTCGGCCTGTACGTGATCGATCGCCATTACCGGGTGCAGGCGTGGAACCGCAAGCGCGAGACCGGGACCCAGGGCGTGCCGCGCGAGCAGGCCATCGGCCGGCCCATCTTCGACGTGCTGCACCGCCAGCCCCGCGACCTGTTGCGGCGCGAGTTCGATGAAGTATTCGCTTCGGGCCGCCTCCAGGTCTACGAGTCGGTGGGCGAGGATGGGCGACAGTACCGGATCACCAAGATCCCGATGCGCCAGGACGACCAGGAAATCTCGCACCTCATCACCATCGGCGAAGACATCACCGAGTGGAAGGACGTGCAGGGCCAGATCGCCCAGTCGGAAAAGCTCGCCGCGATCGGCCAGTTGGCCGCCGGCATCATGCACGAGATCAACAACCCGCTCGCCACCATCGGCGCCTGCGTGGACGCGGTGTCGGGCCGCGCCGACGACCTGGGCCCCCAGGTGCGCGCCGCGGTGGACGAGTACCTGAAGATCATGGACTCCGAGGTCGAGCGCTGCAAGCGCATCGTGAACAACCTGCTCGACCTGTCGCGTCCCCGGGGCAGCGCCAAGCGGAGCCAGGACGTCAACGAGATCGTCGAGGAGACGCTGCTGCTCCTCAAGCACCACGACCGGTTCAAGGCGCTGGTGATCGAGCGGCATCTCGCCGACGGGCTGCTGCCCGTCTTTGCCGCGAAGGACCAGGTCATCCAGGTCTTCATGGCGCTGATGCTCAATGCCGCCGACGCCATGGATGCGCGGGGCACGCTGCGCGTGACCACCGTGCGCAACCCCGGCCGCGACGACGAAGTCTGTATCGCCTTTTCCGACAGCGGGTCCGGCATTCCCAAGGCCGACCTTCAGAAGATCTTCGAGCCCTTCTATACGACCAAGCCCCAGGGGCGCGGCACCGGCCTCGGCCTCTCCATCTGTTACACGATCGTTGCCGAGCACCGCGGCCGCATCGAAGTGGACTCGACCATCGGCTCGGGATCGACCTTTACCGTCTACCTGCCGGTGACGCGGGTATGAGAATTCTCGTCGTCGAGGACGACCGGACCGTCGGGCCGTACGTCGCGCGCGGCCTTACCGAGGCGCGCTACACCGTGGAGCTCGAGGCCGACGGCAAGGCGGGCCTCGACAAGGCGTCGGCGGGGCCCTGGGATCTCATCGTCCTCGACCTGCGGCTCCCGGGCATCGCGGGACTCGACGTCCTGCGCACGCTCCGTGACCGCGGCAATGCGACGCCGGTGCTGGTGCTGACGGCGCAGGACGCGGTGGAGTTCAAGGTGGACGCGCTGCGGATGGGCGCCGACGACTATGTCACCAAGCCGTTCGCGATGGCCGAGCTGCTGGCGCGGGTCGAGGCCATCGGCCGGCGCCCCAAGGCGCTCACGCCGCCGGTGCTCCAGGTGTCGGATCTGCGGATCGACACCGGCAGCCGCACCGTCACCCGCGGTGAGCGCGAGATCGAACTCACCCCGAAGGAGTACGACGTCCTGGTGTATCTCGCCCGGCACGTGGGCCGCGTGATGAGCCGCACCCTGATTACCGAGTACGTCTGGGACTATCACTTCGATCCGGGCACCAACATCGTGGACGTCGTGATCAACCGGCTGCGCAAGAAGATCGACCACGGCCGGGACGCCAAGCTCATCCAGACGATCCGCGGCGTCGGGTACGTGCTGAAGGTCTGAGGGTCGATACGAGATCGCTGCGCTGGACCCTGACCCTCTGGTTCACCGCCGCGCTCGCGGCGGCGCTGCTCGTCTTCGGTGTCACGATGGGCGCGCTCCAGCGGCGTGCCAGTCGTGAGGCGCTCGACCAGCGCCTGACCAATACCGCGAATCTCATCGCCGGCCTCCTCGCCGCCGAGCAGCGGGCGGCGAGCCAGCCGCTCATCGAAGAGCTCACCAATCCCGAAGTCGAGCGCAGCATCCGGCTCCAGGCCATCCTCGATTCGATTCCCTACTGGGTGCTGGTCGTCGACTCGACGTCGAAGAGCGTCTACGGCTCGGTCGAGCTGCGGCGCCTCTCGCCGCAGGGCGCCGACACCCTGCGGCATCGCGTCTTCAACCTGCGGGCCGAACGGGAGCTCTTCGTCATCGAGCTCGATCACAATCCGCTGCGCTTCGTGTCCCGGCGGGTGCATGGCAGCGGCGCCATCCGCGCCATCGGCGTGGGCGAGCCGACGCGCAACATCGACATCGGCGCCGTGGACCTCGCGAAATCGCTGGTGCTGGTCGCGCCGCTGATCATCCTGTTCGCCGGGGCGATCGGCTTCATGCTGAGCTCGCGCGCGCTCAAGCCGGTGAGCCGGATGATCGACGAGCTGGAGGCCATCACCGACGGGCGCTCGCTGCATCGGCGGCTGCTCGGCGGGACGATGCAGGCCGAGGAGCTCGCGCGCCTGTCGAAGGCGCTCAACGCGCTGCTGGCGCGACTCGAGACCAGCTTCGACGCGATGCGGCGATTCGTCGCCGACGCGAGCCACGAGTTGAAGACGCCGCTGATGGTGATGCGCGCGGGTGTCGAGCGCACCCTCACCGATCCCAAGACCAGCCCCGAGGCACTCATCCCGCTGGAGGAAACGCTGGTCGGCGTCCGGCACATGACCGAGCTGGTGGACGCGCTGCTCACCCTGGCCCGGGTGGACGAGGGCCGGATGGAGCTGCACCGGGAGCCGGTGAACCTCGGCGAGCTGCTGGCCGAGACCTTCGAGACGGCCCAGATCCTCGGCGAGGAAGCCGGCGTGGATGTGACCATGGAGGTGCCCGAGGCCACGGTCATCGTGGACGCCGACGGGGGCCGGGTCCGGCAGCTGGTGATGAACCTGATCACCAACGCCGTGAAGTACACCCCGCCCGGGGGGAAGGTGTGGATGACCCTGACCGGCACGCCCCAGGCAGCGACGCTCTCGGTGCGGGACACGGGAATCGGCATCGCGCCGGGCGATGTATCGCGGGTCTTCGACCGGTTCTGGCGGGCAGATCCGGCCCGCTCCCGGACCGGCGAACGGCCCGGCATCGGGCTGGGCCTGGCCATTTCGAAGTGGATCGCCGAAGCCCACGGCGGCTCGATCGCCGTCACCAGCCGGCCCCAGCGGGGCAGCACTTTCACGGTGACGTTGCCGCGGCAGGTGGGGCCGGTCGGAGGCTCCCTCGACGCGGCGGCTGTCATCGAATCGTAATCTTCAGGACATTCCGAAGACATTTCTGCGGGTTATCATCATGCAGCCAGTCGAATCCTTCTGGAGGCGGGGCCTGTGTTCGAGAACCTGATCGAGTCCGGTCGCAAGGTCAACGTCAAGGCGTCACTGCGGGACAGCGTGATCTCCCTGATCGTGCATGTCGTGCTCATCAGCGCCGCGGTCTACGCCACGCTGAACGCGGGCCAGCAGATCCGCGAGCACGTGCAGGCGGTGGCCGTTACCGTGCAGACCAAGCAGGAAGAGAAGAAGGATGAGCCGCCGCCGCCGCAGGTGGCCCAGGTCAACCCGCCCCCCAAGGGCTTCCAGACGTTGTCCATCCCTACCAACATCCCGGTGGACATTCCGCCGCCGCAGACCAACCAGCACTTCGACGCGGCCGACTTCAGCGGCGTCGGCGTCGAGGGCGGCGTGGGCCGTGGCGTCGAGGGCGGGACCGGTCCCGTCGTGACCGACCAGCCCTACATGGAAGCGGTGGTCGAAGAGCGGCCCGAGACGGTGCCCAACAGCTGCGTCCAGCCTGCCTTCCCGGACATGCTGCGCCAGGCCGGCATCGACGGCCGGGTGCTCATCGAATTCGTCATCGACACCCTCGGCCGTGCCGAGCGCGGGTCGCTGCGCACCATCTCGACGTCCCATCCGTTGTTCGAGGCGCCGGCCCGGCAGGCGGTGCTCAGTTGCCGGTTCCGTCCCGGCCGCATCCAGGGCAAGGCGGTGCGCGTGCGGGTGCAACAGCCGGTGAACTTCAACATCGCCGGTCGCTGAGTTTCCGTCCGGCGCCGCCGGCGCCGGGCTTTCACAACCAGGGGAGGGGTTTCGTTCCATGCAGATGTCGTTGATTGATCTCTGGATCAGCATGGGCTGGTTCGCCAAGTCCATCGTCTTCCTGATGATGCTGATGTCCTTCCTGTCGCTCGGCACCGCCCTCAACAAGTGGGTGAAGCTGATCAAGGCGCAGAAGGAGACCGCGAAGTTCGCTCCCGAGTTCTCGCGCTTCCTCCAGGAAGAGCAGATGGAAGGCGCGATCGCGCTCTCGACCAAGTACAAGCACAGCCACGTGGCCCGGGTGCTCGCGGGCGCGCTGGATGAGATCAAGCCGCTGCTGCGTGACGGCCACGTCACGGCGGCCGACATCAATTCGGCCGAGCGGGCGATCGAGCGGAACACCCTGATCCTGGTCGCCGAGCTGAAGCGCGGCACCGGCCTGCTGGCGACGGTCGGCGCGACCGCGCCGTTCGTGGGCCTGCTGGGCACCACGATGGGCGTCGTCAACGCCTTCCAGGGCATGGCGGGCGGCGGCGGTTCGGGCGGCATCGGCGCGATCTCGGCCGGTATCGCCGAGGCGCTGATCACCACCGCCTTCGGCCTCATGGTCGCGATTCCGGCGGTGTGGATCTACAACTACTTCCAGACCAAGACCGACTTCCTCACGGTCGAAATGACGTACTCGGGCAAGGAACTCATCGACTACCTGATCAAGAACGTCGGGTCGGAGTTCGGCCGTTCGTCATTCACGAAGGATTTCCCGGCGCAGATCGCCACCGGCAGTGGCCATATCAACAAGTAGCCGCTCAGCGGTCAGCGCCGACATCAACGTCACGCCGATGGCAGACGTGATGCTGGTGTTGCTCATCATCTTCATGATCACGGCGCCGCTCATCGCGTCGGGCTTCGAGGCCCAGATGCCGAACGGCATCAACCTGATCAAGGCCGAAGAGCAGCCCGACGACGTGACGCTGGGCATCGACCGGAACGACTCGATGTACATCAACACCAAGCCGATCTCCAAGCGGGATGTGGTCGCGCGGCTGCGGCAGATCTACACGACCGAGCACACCGGGGATCGCATTCTCTACCTCAAGGCCCACACCGGCCTGAAGATGGAGAAGATCCAGGAAGCGATCACTATGGCGCGCGATGCCGGCGTCGCGGTGATCGCCGCCGTTACGGACCAGAAGCCCCTGACCATGTCCACGGTCTCCACCGAGAGCGAGAGGCGGCGGCCCTGACATGTCCATGACTGGCGGCGGCGGCGGCGGCATGAACAGCGACATCAACATCACGCCCTTCATCGACGTGCTGCTGGTGCTCCTGGTGATCTTCATGATCACCCAGCCCATGCTGCGGAAGGTGCTGGAGATCCAGGTTCCCAAGGAAGAGCAGTCGCAGGCGACCACCCAGCCCTCGACCAACATCGTCATCGAGATCAAGGAAGACGGCTCGATGGCGATCAACACCCAGCCGGTCGCGAAGGCCGACCTGCTGGCGCGGTTCCACACCATCTATGACGTGCGGCCCGACAAGCTCCTGTTCATCAAGGTGCACAACTCGCGGACGTACGCCGACGTGATCGACGTGATCGACATCGCCCGTGGCGCGGGCGTGAAGGTGTTCGGTATCGCTCCCCCGACGGCGGAAGAGGCGGCGGCGGCGAAGCCGCCGGCCTGAGTCGCACGGAACTCGCAGACGCTCGGGGGCGTAGTGAGATGGACATGACCCACGAGCCAGCACGACCGCGGCGGATACCACTCGCCGAAAGTTTCGACCGGCAGGTCCGTTCCGGCGGGGAAAGCCGCGACACGGTCCTGTCGGTCGTTTTGCATCTCCTGGTCATTGCGTTCCTTGCCTGGGGCGGCACTCGCCAGCTCGTGGATGCGACGCGCGGTCCCGGCGCCGACCGGGGCCGTGGCGGGGGTGGTGGCGGAGGCGGCGTGCGCGCCTTCGCCGTCTTCTCGCCCTCGGGTGCCAACGCGCCGGCGCCGCCGGCCGAGGTTGCCGTGACGCCGCCTCCCATCACGGTCCCGGTGCAGACGCCGACCTCCATTCCGGAACCCGCCGCTCAGCCCGCGGCCACCGCGCCCGTGACGCCCGCCCCCACACCTGGTGAGGGGAACGGCACCGGCGCGGGGACGGGCACCGGTCCAGGCTCGGGCACCGGCACCGGTGGCGGTGCGGGCGCGGGCGTCGGCACGGGCACCGGCAGCGACTCGGGCGCCGGCGGCGGTGGCGGCACCGTCTTTCCGCCGCAGCTCCAGGGCATCATCCTGCCGCCGACGGGACGGCCGGGCAACCTGCGCGGCCAGCAGATCGAGATCACCTTCCGCATCAATGAGAAGGGTGAAGTGCTCGACGTGTCGCTCGACCCGCCGATCCGCGATCGTTCGTATCGCAACGAGTTCATGGACCGCATGAAGCGCTACACCTTCGTGCCGGCATACACCCGCGACGGGCACGCCATCGCCGCCGAGTACCGGGTCATGATTACGTTGTGATTCCGCCGTTCGCGCCGTATCTTGGCGGCCCATGAATCAACTCTTCGCGCGCAAGACGGTCGACCAGTGCATCGCCGAGAGCAAGGTCGGCGGTGGACTGAAGCGCTCCTTGGGCCCGGTCGCGCTGACCGCGCTGGGCATCGGCGCCATCATCGGCGCGGGTATCTTCGCCTCCATCGGCACGGCGATCTCGGGCGATACCGGCCACGTGGGCGCCGGTCCGGCGATCATCATCTCGATCCTGCTCGCGGGACTCACCAGTGCGTTCGCCGCGCTGACGTATTCCGAGTTCGCGGCCATGATCCCCATCTCGGGCAGCGCGTACACCTACGCCTACGCGACGCTGGGCGAGATCATCGCCTGGATCATCGGCTGGGACCTCATCCTCGAGTATGCCGTCGGCAACGTGGCGGTGGCGATCGGCTGGGCGGGATACTTCGACTCGTTGATGCGGGGCTTCGGCATCGAGATTCCGCGCTGGCTGGTGACCGATTTGCGCACCGCGCTGGCCGACCCGGCACTGCTCGCCGCGGCGCCGCACCTGGGCCCGATTCCCATCGTCTTCAACCTGCCGGCGCTGGCCATCGTGGCGCTGGTGACGGTAGTACTGGTGATCGGCGTGCAGGAGTCGAGCTGGGTCAACACGCTGATGGTGGTCGTGAAGCTGCTGATCATCGCGCTGTTCCTGGTCGTCGGCTTCAAGGCGCTCAACCCTGCGCTGTGGCACACGCCGACCTTCTCGCCCAACGGTTTCAAGGGCATCAGCGTGGGCGCCGCGATCATCTTCTTCTCGTATATCGGCTTTGACGCGGTCAGTACGGCGAGCGAAGAAGCGAAAAACCCGCAACGCGATATTCCGATCGGGATCATCGCGTCGCTGATCATCTGCACCGTGCTCTACGTCGCCATCGCGCTGGTACTCACGGGCCTCATCCCCTGGGACAAGCTCAACGTGCCCGACCCGCTCGCCGTCGCGCTCCAGTACATCCACGCCGACTGGGCGTCGATGATCCTGGCCTTCGGCGCGGTCGCGGCGATGACGAGCGTGCTGCTCGTCTTCCAGCTCGGACAGCCGCGCATCTTCATGTCGATGGCGCGCGACGGCCTGCTGCCGCCGTGGGCCGCGAAGCTGCACCCGAAGTACCGGACCCCGCACGTCACCACGATCCTCACCGGCATCTTCGTCGGCGTGTCGGCCGCCTTCGCGCCGATCGGGTGGGTGCTCGAGCTGACCAACATCGGGACGCTGTTCGCATTCATCCTGGTCGCCATCGGCATCGTGGTGCTGCGCAAGGTTGATCCGGACCGGCCGCGTCCCTTCAAGACGCCGCTGGTGCCGCTGGTGCCGATCATCTCGGTCATCTTCTGTCTCTACCTCATGTTCGCGCTGCCGCTCCTGACCTGGCTGCGCTTCGGCCTCTGGATGGCGATCGGCGTGGTGATCTACTTCATGTATGGCGTGCGGCATAGTCGAGTGCGGGCGCGAAACGCGCAATAACGGAAACAATCCCTGCCCCGGGGCGTAGGTTTCAGGACCGTCATGCTTCCGATCCTTCTGTCGTTCGTCCTCGCCGTGCAGGACACGAGCGTCCAGCACCGGGCCACCGCGCGCGCGCAGCGCCGTGCCGATGCGGTCGCCCGCCAGGCGCGCCAGGCCCAGGCCGCCGATTCGGTGCGCGCCGTTGCCGCGGCGCGGGACCGGCCCGATGCGTACGCCGACGGTGGCGCGAGCGACATCGTCACCCGCGCCCGCGCGAGCCGCGACCGCAACGAGCGCCTCGTCACCAGCTACCAGGTCAACGTCACGCAGCGGATCGGCGTCGGCATCCGCGCCCTGCGCCGCGACCGCATGCTGTTCGGCCAGGAGCTCGCCGCGCACATCGAGTGGCAGCGCGACGGCCCGTCGCGGGTCGAAGTCACCGGCGCGCGGCAGCGCATTCCTGTCGCGCTGCGCGGCGACCGCGTCCCCGAAGACCTGGATGCCAACGTGATGTGGCTCGTGATCGATCCGTCGGCCGACTACCTGCGGCTCGCCGGCGACGACGCCGACGGCTTCGTGCACCCCCTCAGCGCGAATGCCGAGGGCGACTATCGTTATGCGTCGGGCGACACGACGACGCTCACGCTGCCCGGCGGCCACGTGCTGCGGCTGCTCGAGCTCAAGGTCACGCCGCGGCGGGCCGACTTCAACCTGATGAGCGGGTCCCTCTGGTTCGACGCCGACTCGTACGGACTGGTGCGCGCGGTCTTCGCGCCGGCCCGCCCCTTCGACATCGAGATCGACGGCGACAGCGGCGACGCCGACGACGTTCCCGCGATGATGAAGCCGATCCGCGCCACCGTCCGCTACGTGTCCCTCGAGTACGGGCTCTACGACCTTCGCTGGTGGATGCCGCGCTACCTCGCGACCGATCTCGAGGCCCAGATGGGCCCCATCAAGGTGCCGATGCGGTTCGAGCGGGTGTACGGGGGCTACCGGGTGCAGGGCGGCGCCGAGCCGGTGGCGGGCGCGCGGCGGCCCGCGGGCTCGGTGCGGAGGCAGGAGCGCGACACCACGAGCGACAGCACGCGGATCGATGCCGACAGCCTCGGCAAGCTGATCGCGACGTGCGTGCAGGAGCGGGTCGATTCGGCGGCGGCGCAGCGCGACCGCGATCGTGCCGCCGGACGCCACACCCTCGGGGTCAGAATCGGGCAGAATCGGTTTCAACGGGAGTGCTGGCGCAAGCTTCACCAGGACGACCGCTGGCCGACCACGGTCGTCATACCCGCCGACACGGCGTCGCTGCTGCGCGGCCAGGGCCTGGGCGAGCCGATCCTCCAGATGGGCGACGTGATCTCCGAAGACGAGCTGCGCCAGCTCGGCCGCGAGATCGGCGCGATTCCGCAGCGTCCCTGGCAGGTGCGCCCGCAATTGCCCCTTGGCGTTGGCGCCATCCTCAAGAACGCGCGGTACAATCGCGTCGAGGCGCTGTCGCTCGGGCTGAACGGGGCGATCGATTTTGGCCGGCTGTCGCTGGACGGACTGGCACGGATCGGCGTGGCCGACCGCGAACCCAACTTCGAGCTGGGTCTGGCGCGGCCGGCGCGCAACGCGCGCTACCGGCTCGGCGCTTACCGGCGGCTCGAGGCCGCGAACCCGGACACGAAGCCGTTCAGCGTGCTGAATTCGTTCAACGCCTTCTTCACGCAGCGTGACGACGGGGAGTACTACCGCACGTTGGGCGTTGAGCTCACGGGCGCCAACTCGAACGCGGGCTGGTGGAGCTGGCGGATCTACGGCCAGGAGGAGCGACAGGCGCTCGTCCATACCAATGTCGGGTTGCCGCACCTGTTTCACAGCGCCTCGGGCTTCCGGCCGAACATCTACGCCGGTGCGGCGAGGCAGGTCGGCGCGTCGCTGGCGCTGCGGGGCACGCGCGTGCTGGGCCGCAATGTGCTCGTGGGCGTGGAAGGGACGGTCGACGGCGCGAGCGGGACATTCGATTTCGCCCGCACGACGGGCACGGTGCGCGGCACCATCACCGGTGTCGGTCCGCTGGCGATCGGGCTGGAAGGCGCGGCGGGAACGTCGGCCGGCCCGGTGCCGGTGCAGAGCCTCTTCTATCTCGGCGGGCCGGCGACGCTGCGGGGCTATACCGGCGGCGCGATGGCGGGCCCGTCCTTCTGGCGCGGCCGCATCGAGGCCGCCACGCAGCTGCCGGTCGCGCGGCTCGCGGTGTTCAGCGACGTGGGCTGGGCGGGCGCGCGGACGGCCTTCTCGTCAGGCAGGCCGATGTGGGGCGTGGGTGTCGGCGCGAGCTTCCTCGACGGGATCATCAGACTGGACCTCGCCCGGCGGCTGCGCGCGCCGCAGGCGTGGCGGTTCGACTTCTATCTGGATGGAATTCTCTAGGAATGTTCGCAGGGGCGGCCCCGGTGGCCGCCCTGTTCTCGTTGGGCCTCTAGCTCGTCAACGATTGCGCGATCCGGATGGCTCCGGTAACGGCGTCGACGGGAGTCGTCGACACCCGCGCGCTCTTGACCAGTCCTGCGATGCTCTGCACGACCATCTCGCGGTAGTCTGTTCTTCCCGACAGCAGTCCCCCACTCATCGCGATCGCGATCCGTTCGCCGGAAGGGTATCGCCGCGCGAGCTGCGCGACGGCCTCGCCCAGATGTCTGGCGCCGCGCACGGCGATCGTGCGCGCGACGCCATCATTCGCC
>JAYTEN010000078.1:0-3023 GCA_043735145.1 Gemmatimonadota bacterium
GGCAGCGTGAAGTTCATCGCACCGGCGAGCACCGCGCGCGTCACCGCGGCCGAGAGTCCGCGCGCCTTGAAGGACCCGGTGGGATTGGCCGCCTCGTCCTTGATCCAGAGGTTGTCCATGCCAAGCTCGCCGCCGAGGCGCTTGGCGCGCAGCATCGGCGTGCCGCCCTCGCCGAGCGAAACGGGCGCTTCATCGCCGTGCAGCGGGAGGAAGCGGCGATAGCGCCACATCGACCGCCCCTGCGACGCCAACCCACCCCGCTCCGACGCCACGATCCGCCGGTCGTATTTCACGAGGAGCGGCGATGAGCATTGCGGGCAAACCGTCGGCAGCCCCTCGGGCGCCGCGGTGTACGCGCACTGGCTGCAATACAGAGACCAGTCCATGGAACTCCTTGAGTGTCTCGCTCTAGAATCTAGATTCTAGAATCTAGATTCTATTCTTTGTGCAGCACCTCGAATATCCTCGCAGCCATCCCCGTCGACACACCCGGCACGTTCTTCAGCTCCTCGATCGTCGCCGACTTCACGCCCGCCAGCGAGCCGAACTTCTCCAGCAGCGCCCGCCGCCGCGATGGCCCGACACCCGGAATATCGAGCAGCGCCGAGGTGATGGTGCGCGCGCTCCGGCGCTTGCGGTTGAAGCTCACCGCCACCCGGTGTGCCTCATCGCGCGCGCGCTGCAACAGTCGCAGCGACGGGCTCCGGCGCGACAGCCGTAGCGGCTCGGCGACATCCGGCAGGTAGATCTCTTCTTCCCGCTTCGCGAGCGAGATGAACGGCATCGTCGCGCCCGCCGCCCGCGCCGCCGCGAGCGCGGCGCCGAGCTGCCCCTTGCCGCCGTCGATCACCACCAGGTCGGGCAACGGCTTCGACTCGGCGATGCGGCGGGTAAAGTAGCGCGTCATCATCTCCGCCAGCGACGCGAAGTCGTCCTGCCCCTCGACCGTCTTCATCTTGAACGTCCGGTACTCGCTGCGCCGGGGCCGCCCGTTCTCGAACCAGACGATGCTCCCCACCGTGTCCTTGCCCTGCGCGGTGCTGATGTCGGCGCAGATCAGGCTGCGCGGCACGGCGCTGAGGCCGAGGTCGCGGCCCAGCGCGTAGATCGGGTCGTCGGTGCGCTCCTCGCCCTCGAAGGTCTCGAGCCGCAGCGTCTCGAGGAGGTGGATGGCGTTCTGGTCGGCGAGGTCGGTAAGCCGCTTGAAGAGCCCGCGCGAGGGCACGGCAAAGCTGGCGTCCCCGAAGGCCGAGCGCAGCGCCTCGTCGTCGGCCGGCGCGAGGGGCAGCACCGCGACCCGCGCGCGCCACGGCCGTGGCAGGTAGTAGCGCACCAGGAACTGGGTCAGCACCTCGCCTTCGGGCACGCCCTCGACCCCGACCAGGAAGGTGTGCTCCCGCGCGATGACCTTCCCGTCGCGGATGCGCATGACCACGGCGCAGGCGTCGTCCTCGTCACGCGCGAGCCCGACGGCGTCGCAATCGCCCCCGCCCACGCGCTCCACCGTCTGCGGCTCGTCGATCTGGTCGAGGCGCAGCAGCGCGTCGCGCAGCTCCGCCGCGCTCTCGTAGTCGGTGGCCACCGCGGCGGCGTGCATCCGCTCACGCAGGTGGGTCCGCACCTCGACCGTCTTCCCCTCGAGGAAGAGCACCACGTCGCCGATCATGCCGCGGTACGACTCGACCGTCTCGTAGGCGACGCAGGGCGCCTTGCACTTGCCGATGTGATAGTCGAGGCACGGACGCTCGGGGAACTCGTCAGGCAGCCTGTAGCCGCACGAGCGCACCGTGAAGATGCGGCGAATGATCTTCAGCGTCTGGCGCAGCGACCCGACGTCGGTGTAAGGGCCGAAGTAGCGCGCGCCGTCGTCGGCCGCCTGGCGGGTGATCAGGATGCGCGGGAACGGCTCCTGGAGGGTGACGGCGATCCAGGGATAGCGCTTGTCGTCGCGCAGGTTGACGTTGAACCGGGGCAGGTGCTCCTTGATCAGGTTGTTCTCGAGCAGCAGCGCCTGGGCCTCGCTCTGCACCACGATCGTCTCGAGTCCCGCAATGCGGGTGCGCAGCAGGGCGAAGCGTGGCACCGCCTCGGCGTCGTCGCCGAAGTACCACTTCACCCGGGTGCGCAGGCTCCCGGCCTTGCCGACGTAGAGGATCCGGCCGGCGGCGTCCTTCCACAGATAGACACCGGGCACATCCGGCAGCGAATCGATATGGCGCTGGACGGATTCGCTAGACACGACGGCGGATTCCGGCGGCGAGGCCCACCGCGGCGGGAATGCCCAGCAGCAGGGTGATCACACCGTACACCAGCGCGTACGGCACCAGGACCGCGATGGCCGCCACCAGCGGCTTCGTGGCCTGGCCGCCGATCGCTAGCAGGATGGCCCAGCCCACCGCCGCGGCGCCGAGCGCGGCGCCGTACAGCTTCAGGATGTACGCGCTCGACAGGTTCGACGGCCCGATGAGTGCCGCCAGCCGGCGCCGCAGCAGGAGGTACTCGACCCAGCCGGCAATGCCCGCCGTCGCGGTGAGGCCCACGGCGCCCCACTTCATCTCGACGCCCAGCAGTGACGGCAGCAGCAGCGCCGCCGGAAAGCCGAGCGCGATGGTGAGGATCACGCGGATGACCGCGAACCGCAGCGGCGTACGGGTGTCGCCCATCGCGTAGAAGGTGGACACCGACAACCGGCTCAACGTGGATGCCAGCAGTCCCACCGACGAGCCCGCGAGAATGGCCCAGACGTAGCGGGTGTCGTCGGCGTGAAAGCGGCCGCTCTGGAAGATGGCGCCCGCCACCACGTGGCCCAGCGCGATGAAGGCGATGACGCACGGCACGATGAAGAAGGCGATGCGATGCAGTCCCTCCTCCAGCCGCTGGCGCAGCGCCACCGCGCGCTCGGCGCCGGTCCCCGTCTCGGCCGACATCGCCGGCAGCTCGGCCGCCGACACCGCCATCCCGAAGAGGCTCACCGGCAGCGTGTAGAGCAGCTGCGCGTTGCCGACCGCGGCCGCCGCGCCCCG
>JAYTEN010000079.1:0-2937 GCA_043735145.1 Gemmatimonadota bacterium
GTGTCGCCGCTCCAACCCCAGCTGGATGACATCCGGGATGAACGTGAGGACGGCTGAAAGCGCGACCATCCCGTAGGTCGCCCACCGGAGGTAGCCCGCAGCGGGACGCAGGTTCTCCAGCGCCGTTGCCTCCTCCGCATGGTGCCGCTCGCGCGCGGCGACGTCGAGCGCGCCGAGAAGATCCTGAAGGGTGAAGCCGGACCTGAAGAGGCGTCGGGCGCCGTTGGTGTGAAAGCGGATGATCGGGACGAGCGGCGCTGCGGCCAGCAGCCCCCATCTGGCGATCTCGATCAGGTAGATGGCGCGATGATAATTCAGGAATCCGGTGAGCGAGGCGAGCATGGGGATGCCCGTGAGCCCCGACCACACGGCATAGGCGACGGTTGCGGGATTCCGCTCCGACAGCCAGCTGCGGAGTGGCGCTGCGAGCTCCGGCCGACCTCCGGTGGCTGGCGCGAGCGCAGCGGCGAGCGCCTCGCCGCTCGCATGCCGGTGCTCGGGTGCCTTCTCGAGGCATCGGTCGATCGTCTCGACGAGCGCCCGCGGCAGCCCGGGCGCGACCTCGCCCACGGACCGCGCGGGCTCGGACACATGCTTCATCAACAGCGCCGGCAGGTTCGTCGCCTCGAACGGCAGCTTGCCACTCACCGCGAGATAGCCGACGACACCGAGCGAATACAGGTCGCTGCGGCCGTCCACGGATTCGCTGGTGGCCTGTTCCGGGCTCATGAACTGCGCGGTCCCCATGATCCGCCCGGTTTCCGTCGAAAGGGTCGTCACGCCCACGTGCGCGATCCCGAAATCCGTCACCAACGCGCGGCCGGACTCTTCGTCGATCAGGATGTTGTCCGGCTTGACGTCTCGATGCACGATGCCGCGCCCGTGCGCATACGCGAGCGCCCACGCTACCTCACGGAGCATGCGTGCGGCCGCCTCCGCACCCAGAGGACCCTGCTCCCGGAGTTGTTCGCCAAGCGTGCGCCCCGCGACATAGCTCATCACGAAGAAAACGAAACCCGCCGCCTCGCCGACGCGGTGAATGGGAACGATGTTCGGATGCGACAGCCCTGCCGCCGTGCGTGCTTCCCGCAGGAACCGCTCGCGCGATTCCGGTTGCTCCGCCAGGTGCGTCGGCAGCACCTTGATCGCGACGTGACGATCCAGTTGCACGTCGCGCGCGAGGTAGACCACACCCATCCCGCCGCGGCCCAGCTCCCGCTCGAGCGAATATTCGCCAGCGAGCGCCGTCTGGAGATCGAGGAACTCCGTCGAGAGAGTGCTCATGTCCCTCCGTACGTCGTGGACGTGGGGTGGTTTCTTCCGCTTCGCTCGCGGGACAGTCTGCGGCTAGCTCGGCCCCGATGCCAGGTCTGGGTGGTCCACGGCCTCTGCATCCTCCGGCGACAACTCGAACGCTCCCTCCCACCGTGCCATCACGACGGTCGCGAGGCAGTTGCCCACAAGATTGATCGATGTGCGCGCCATGTCCATGAGCGCGTCCACGCCGAGGATCACGGCGACGCCCTGGAGGGGCAGGCCGAACGAGGCGAGCGTCGCCGAGAGGATGACCAGCGAGGCGCGCGGCACCGCGGCCACGCCCTTGCTCGTGATCATCAGCGTCAAGAGCATGGTGATCTGCTGGCCCAGCGTCAGCTCGACGCCGGCGGCCTGGGCGACGAAAACCGACGCGAGCGACAGGTAGAGCGTCGAGCCGTCGAGGTTGAAGCTGTACCCGAGCGGCAACACGAAGCTGACGATCCGCTTGGGCACGCCGAGTGCGACCATGTTCTCCATCGCCCGCGGCAGCGCGGCCTCGCTGGTGGTGGTGGAGAAGGCGATCA
This sequence comes from Gemmatimonadota bacterium, assembly GCA_043735145.1. GTDB lineage: Bacteria > Gemmatimonadota > Gemmatimonadetes > Gemmatimonadales > JACORV01 > DASXPG01. The sequence continues at coordinate 1,842 of JAYTEN010000079.1, forward strand.
GCGCCGGCTCCTTCACCGCCTCGAAGAAGCGGCGCAGCGGCACCTTGGCGAGGAGCGCGATCGGGAGCAGCACGCAGGTGAGGAAGACGAAGAGCGCGCCGTAGAGCGTGCCGACCAGCTTGGCGAGGTTCCACAGCACCTTCATCCCGCCGTGGCCGATCGTGTACGCCATCGCGGCGCCGACGCCGATGGGCGCGTACCGCATGACGATGTCGGTGAGCCGGAACATCGTCTCGCTCACCGCTTCGCAGAGCTGCACCACCGGCCGGCCGCGCTCGCCGATCATCCCGAGCGCGATCGCGAACAGCAGGCTGAAGACCACGATCTGCAGCACCGCGCCCTCGGCCATCGCCTGGACGATCGAGGCGGGGACGATCTGCTCGACGAAGGGCTTCACCTTCTCCGCGAACTCGTGCTGGCCGGTGACTTTCGGCAGCGTCAGGCCGTCGCCGGGGCGGGTGAGATTGACCGCGCAGAGGCCGATCACGAGCGCCAGCGAGGTCGCGACCCAGAAGTAGACCATCGCGCTCACGAACATCCGGCCCACGGCCTTGATGTGCCCCGCGCCGGCGATGCCCGCGACCAGCGTCGAGAAGAGCAGCGGCGCCAGCAGCATCTTGATCAGCCGCAAGAACAGGCTCGAGAACGGCCGGAACAGCTCGGCGCGGCCCGGCGCGTACCGCTCGACCAGCCCGCCGGCGACGATGCCGACAGCGAGGCCGATGAAGATCTGCCGGGTGAGGGTGAGCTTGCTGGCCTTCTTCGGTGGGACCGTCGGGGTCGTCGGCGTCAGCGTCACGGCGCGCAAGCTACCCGATTGGAGATCCCTTTTGGCCCCTCATCGAGCCAGGCTCGACGAGCCTTCAGTTCTGGATGACGATCGGGACCGCAACCTGGCCCGCGAGCTGCTTGCCGCTGCGGGCGACGCCGTGGCCGTGGAAGGCGAGCGTGTGCGGGCCGTTGGCGAACTGGCGGGTGTCGAGGTTGTAGGTGTGGAGCGCGGTGCTGCCGTGTAGCTCGACGATGGCGACGCCGTCCACCTTGACGACCCAGTGGTCGATGGTGGTGGCGCCCGCGTTCGAGACGCGGCCGGTGA
>JAYTEN010000080.1:0-2724 GCA_043735145.1 Gemmatimonadota bacterium
AGCGCGGGAAGGAGACCCTTCCCCACATCCCCACTTCCCCACTTCCCCACTCTCACTGGCGGCACTGCGCATGCGGATCGCCATGCGGCCCGTTGACCCGGGGCCGGTGATCCATGTTCGCGATCGCCCGTGCCGCGCCTTCGACCAGCGTGACCACGCGCGCCATGTTGTCGTAGTCGATGTACTGCGCCTCGTCGGTCACCTGGTGGTAGTCGAGGTGCTCGCCGCGGGAGAACGCCACCGCCGGAATGCCGTAGCGCGCATAGTTGTAGTGGTCGGCGCGGCAGTAGTACTGGAGCGGGTGACCCGGCGCGTCGAACTCGTAGTTGAAGACGAACGGCAGCGGCAGGCGGCGGCTCACCGCCTCGAGCGTATCGCCGAACTCCGCCGACAGGCGGCGCGCGCCGACGACCTCGAGATACGCCGGTCCCCCGTGGGGCAGGTCCGTGGCATCACCACGGCCGATCATGTCCTCGTCGATTTCCGCGACGATCGAGTCCACCGGCACCGTCGCGTGGTCGGTGTACCAGGCCGAGCCCAGCAGGCCGCGCTCCTCGGCGGCGTGATTCACGAACAGCAGCGAACGCTTCGGCCGCGGACCCGCCGAGAGCACCCGCGCCAGCTCCATCAGCGCCACGGTGCCGGTGCCGTCGTCGTCGGCGCCGTTGAAGATCGAGTCCTGCCGCGGCGCGTGCGCCGCGCGGAGGCTGTCGCGCAGCTGCGCGATGCGTGCCGCCTCGTCCGCCGTCGGCTCGCGCATCCGCGAATCGGCGCCCATGGGGCGCACCACGCGGTTGAAGGCGCGCGCCGAGTCGTGGTCCACCGGCTCCCGGGTGTAGCCGACGTGGTCGTTATGCGCGCTCAGCGAGACGTATGTCCCCGCCAGTGCGGGGTCGCTGCCGCGCAGGATGCCGACCACGTTGCGCGCTGGATAGGCGAGCGGCCCGCGCACGAAAGTCACCTGCCCCGTCAGCATCGGCCCGGCCTGGCCGGAGCGCACCGACGCGAGGTCGCCGCCAATGAGCGCCGCCGCCGCGCGCCGCGTCACCAGCAGCGTCACGGGCCGCCCGGCGAACGGCGTCGTGTCGGTGCTCACCCGGCCCTGCATGAACTGGTCGATGAGGTCGGTGCCGACCGCTTCCATCAGCGCCAACGCGATACCCGCCGCGTTGGCGAAGCGCGGATTGCGCCGCGCCGCGCCCATCAGGGGGTTCGAGGCGCGGAGCTCGAGGTTCGCCGGCGCCGCAAAGACCACCAGCTTCCCCGCCGTCTGCTCGGCCAAAGGATAGGTGGACGAATCGCCCAGCACGCCCCCGTAGGCCGCCTGCTTCAGGTCCGCGATGAAGGTGGTGGGCAGACCGAGCGGGACCAGATCGCGCCCGACGACCAGCGCCGTCCCGCCCGCACTCACGCCGCGCGACGTATCGGGCCGGGTGCGCAGAAAGGGAATCGTCTGGAACCAGGTGCCATTGTCGCCCGCGGGCTGGAGCCCATACCGCGCGAAGGTGGCGGCCACCCAGTCGGCGGCCTTCACGTTGCCGGGACTCCCGGTGTCGCGCCCGCCCATCGAATCGTGCGCCAGCGCGAACAGCTTGACCCGCAGGCTCTCGGCGTTGACCGATGCCGCGCGCGCGGTGGCGCGCCGCTGGGCGACGGCCGGCGACGCGATGGACGCGGCGGCGGCAACGGCGAGGATGGTGCTAAGGCGGGGTCGGGGCATCGCGTCTCCGGAAGGGGCGGTGAGGCCGGGGAGCCGGCACCGGGGCCGCGATCGAATCGGCCGTGCCGGAATCGGTCGTGGGATGCGCGAACGCGGCCGTCAGCGTATCGGCGGTGTGCATCGCCTGGAGAATCATGACGTGGGAGGCCTGCCCCGGATGGACCGCGGGCCGCAGCAGGTAGGTGCGCTCCCAGCCGGCTGCTTCGCTCAGCACCCCCTGCACCGTTCCGACCGGAATGCCGCGCGGAAAGACGCCGCCGAGGCCGCTCGTCACCACGCTGGTGCCCGGAGGCAGTACATCGCGATACGAGACGCCGCGCAGTTCCATCAACTCGCCTTCGCGCGCCCCGCGGCGCGCCGCGACGATGCCGAAGACCTTCTCGTTGCCGATCATCGCGCTCACCCGGAAATCGGGATGCGTCCAGGCCAGCGCGACGCTGGTGTGGCGGTCCACGTTGCGCACCATCCCGACGAGTCCTTCCGGCGCGACCACCGGCGCCAGGGGCTGTACCCCCTCGGCCGAGCCGATCGAGAGCACCAGCGTCAGGCCGTCGCTGACCCCCGACTGGTGCAGCACTTCGCCGTGCACGAACCCGGTGCCGAGCCGCGCGCTGAGTCCCAGCAGGCCGCGCAGCCGCGCATTTTCGGCCTCGATCTGGGGCAGCGTGGCCGCGGCCAGCGCGAAGCTGTCGCGCTGCGCGCGGATGAGGTCGATACGCGCGCGGTTCTCGCTGGCGCGCACCGAGGAGCGCTCCACCCCGAGCACCGGCGCGAGAATGGTCTGGCGTAGAAAACCGGAGATGGGAACGCGCAGGCCCTGCGGCAGGGCGAGCGCGACGAGCGACAGCACCACGCACGCGGCGAAGGCGAGCGTGTCGGCCCGCGTACCGTAGCGATCGCCGCGCAGGGCCACGTCGCTGTCGTCAGGTCGTCAGGACGGAGCGGTACTTCTCGGGATCGTCGAGAATTCTGCCGGTGCCGCGGACGACGCAGGTGAGCGGATC
>JAYTEN010000081.1:0-15888 GCA_043735145.1 Gemmatimonadota bacterium
CGCCCCGCCCGGCGGATGGCAGGTGGACGTCGATTTCGCGCGCGTGCCGCTCCAGCACTCGCCGCTCGCGGGCGCGGCCGCGCAGCCAGTTCAGAGCCGCGTTGGTGGCGATGCGGTAGAGCCAGGCGCGCTCGTTGGCGTCGGCGTCCAGGCGCGCCAGCGCGCGGTGCGCGCGCAGGAAGGTGTCCTGGAGCAGATCCTGGGCGACCTCATCGTCGCGCACCATGCGGCGGAGATGGCGCGCCAGCTCGATGCCGTGGCGGGCCAGCAGCCCGGCGAGGCGGTCGGTCGCGGTCACGGGCGGTATGACACCGGATCAGGTTCTGCGTGAAACCAGTGTCACTCGACCATCCCGCGGGCGATGTGGTCGGCGATCGCCATGATCGTCAGCATCGGGTTCACGCCGCTGGAAGTCGGGAAGACGCTGGCGTCGGCGACATAGAGGCCCTTCACGTCGTGCGACTCGCCCGTTTCGCCCACGACCGAGCGGCGGGGGTCGGCACCCATGGCGCAGCTAGCCATCTGATGGAACGAGATGAAGGCCTGGCGGCAGCGGTCGTAGCCGCGGGCGTCGGCGTCGGCCATGAGCCGATCGAGCCATCCCGCGGCGCCCGGAACCGCGCGCGCCGCCGGCTGCTGCAGCGTGAAGACTTCGCGCGCGCCCTGCTGCGCGAGCAGCTCCGCCGCACCGCGCATCGCGGTGCGGACGTGGATCACATCCCACGGCGACAACTCGTAATGCACCCGCGCGCGTCCGTCGCTCCCGGTCGCCACCCGTCCCGGGTCGCGGTCGCGCAACAGCAGGCCGACGATCCCGACATGTCCGACCCGGCGCATCATCTCCGCGTGGCGCGCCGGCCCATCCCAGCCAAAGGCGCTGGCGGGTAGCGCGAATCCCATCGGCACCGTCTCGAACTTCACGCCGTAGCCGTCATGTTGATCGGCGAACTGGTCGGAATAGCGGGTCTGCTGGTAGCCGACCCACGCGTTCACGGGCTCGTCGAACACCCCGGCCACCGCGGTGCCCGGATGCAGGCGCAGGCCGCGCCCGATGTTCGGGTTACGGATGCCCGAGCGCGTGAGCAGGGCGGGCGTGTTGATCGAGCCGCAGGCGGCGACGACGAACTTCGCCCGCACGCGCAGCTTGCGCGCCACACCGTTGCCGCCGCGCACGCGGCCCTCGACACCAGTCGCGAAACCGTTGGCAATCGTCACGCGGTCCACATCGCAGCCGGTGACGATCCGCGCGTTCGCGCCGGCCGCATCGGCAAGGTACGTCACAGCGGTGGACTGCTTGGCGCCGTGCCGGCAGCCGTACCCGCAGTACCCACACGCCTCGGGGCTCGGACAGCCGCGCACGTTGCGCGGGATCGTGCCGCAGTGCCAGCCCAGGGCGCGGCACCCCTCTTCGAGGATCACGTCGCGACGGGATGGGATCGACCACTGCTCGGTCACGCCGAGGCGCGTCTCCACGCGGCCGAACGACTCGCGCAGGCGCGCGCTCGTGAACAGGCCGAGTCCCGCGCGCCCGCTCCATTCGGCGGCGGTGCGCTCCGGCAGGCGGAAGCTCGTCGTGTAGTTGATCACGGTCCCGCCGCCGAGGCCGCTGCCGGCGAGCACCGGGATGGAGCCGCTCTCCGACATCAGCAGCGCGCGGCCCTCGTAATTCTCGGCGAGCCCGTCGCCTTCGACGTGGCTGAAGTCGCGCGGGCCGCGCTGCTCGCCCTTTTCCAGCACCACCACCGACAGGCCCGCCTGGGCAAGGACTCCCGCCACCACGCCACCGCCCGCCCCCGATCCGACGACGACGACGTCGGCGTCGAGCATCGTGTCTCGCGCAATCTCTTCCAGCGGCAGCGCGGTATCCGGCTCGCCGGCGGTGTGCGGCAACGGGCCGGGATATCCAGCCTCGCGCCAGGCGGGATGGCCGCCGGCGTCGGCGGGCCATGCATACCAGGCGACGTGCACCAGGCGCTTGAGGGCCTGAAATCCCGCGCGGCGCAACTGGATGGAGCTGGCGCCCATCTCGCCCAGCAGTCTGACCTGAGCGCCGGCATCCATCGCCCGAAAACCGCGCGGGCCGGCGCCAAAGGCCAGGTTCGCGACCGGATTCTCGAGCACGCCGAGCAGCAGCGCGAGCTTCCCGCGTGCCTCCGGATCCTCGATCGACGCGATCAGCGTCTCGACCCGCAGGGCGAGGCCGTCGCCGCCCGAGGGAATGAAGGCGTCGCAGACAGCACGAAGCGTGGCGCGTTGGCGGTCGGTGAGGCTGGCGGTCATCCGGAATCCTACGGGTTATTCTTCCTCAATGCACCTGCTTCTTCTTGCCCTGCAGATCGCAGCCGCGCCGGCGCCACTGGACACGGCGCTGTTCCCGGCCCGCGAGACGCTGATCCGCCTCTACACCAATTGCGACGAGCCCCGCTGGCCGTGGGGGCTGGACGAGGTGTTCGTCACCAAGTCCGATTCGGAGCTGGTCGCGGGAGTCGCGCAGTTGCGCGCGCTCGAGGAACGCTGGCGCGGGTATTTCGCCGAGCGCGCCGGCGACTCGATCGTGCCGACGCCGGAAGATCAGTGGGTGTACCCGCTCGCCACCCGGGGCCGGTTGCTCGACAACTTCAACAATCCGCGCGCCGGTGGCATACCGCACGAGGCGCTGGACATCTTCGTCCTGCGTGAGGGCGTGAGCGTCCGTACGCCGGTGGCGGGCGTCGTGGTCGCCGCTGGCGACGACTGGAAGGGCGGATGGGTGCGCCATGCCGGATTGCATTACGAGGGCGGCGGCCTGTCGCGGCGGGCGGGGAACGGCGTGATGATCTTCGAGCCGGCCAGTGGCAGGTACTTCTACTTCGCGCACCTCGAGGCCGGCGTCGCGGTGCGCGCCGGTGACATCGTGCGCGCGCGCGGGGAGCTCGGCCACGTCGGCCATACCGGCAACGCGTCGGAGCCGGGGCACGGCAAGCACCTGCATTTCACGGTCAAGCGCCCGGGGAGCGGCTGCGGCGTGGAAGGCGTGCTGGTGCCGGAGAACCCCTATCGCGGCATCCGCGCCGCCCGCGCCCGGCTGGGCGCCTAGCGAGCCGTCATAGCGCGGGCGTCCCGCCGGCCGGCGTCTCACGGCGCACGGTGGGCGTGGCGAACCAGGGCGTTGGCTCTTCGGGCAGCGCCAGGTGCCGGCGGGCGCGATTCAGCGCATCGTCGATATTGCCGAAAATGTTGTCGTCGCCGATCGCGTCGAGCAGGTACGCGCGGCCCAGCGCGACCAGGGGCTGGGCGTGCACGTCGGACAGGAGCACCAGCGTGCCGTGCGCGGTGAAGTCGCGGTGCAGGTCGCGCAGCGCCCGCATCGCCGTCGAGTCGATCGCGGGCACGTTGCGCATCCGGATGATCAGGACCTTCGGCCTCGCCGCGACCGTCGCCACCGTATCGCGGAAGGTTTCCGCCGCACCGAAGAAGAACGGGCCGTTGATCTCGTACACCTGCACGCTCTCCGGGATATGGCGCCGGTAGAGCGCGTTGTCGGCTGACATGCCCTCCGGCTCGTCGCCCATCTCGCGGGACACGATGCTGACGTTGGTGACGGCGGCCATTCGCTTCATGAAGAGGAACACCGCCAGCACCATCCCCACCTCGAGCGCGACCGTGAGGTCCACCACCACGGTGAGCACAAACGTCACGAGCATCACGCTGACGTCGCTCTTCGGCGCCCGGAACTCCGACATGAAGGTGCGCCATTCGCTCATGTGATACGCCACGACGACCAGGATCGCCGCCAGCACGGACATGGGGATCAACCCGGCCCAGCGCCCGAAGAAGAGCGTGATCAGCAGCAGCGTCAGCGCATGGATGATGCCGGCAATCGGCGTCCGGCCGCCGTTCTTGACGTTCGTCGCCGTGCGCGCGATGGCACCGGTGGCGGGAATCCCGCCGAAGATCGGGGAGGCGATGTTCGCGACGCCCTGCGCGACCAGCTCCATGTTCGAGCGATGCCGTCCGCCGATCATGCCGTCGGACACGACGGCCGAGAGCAGCGATTCGATAGCGCCGAGCAGCGCGATGGCGATAGCCGGCTGGATGAGCCGGGTGATATCGGCCATGTGCAAGTCCGCCACCACGAACGGCAGGGACGGGGCCGGCAGGGAGGCGTGGATCGGCCCGAAGCGGCCGGCGATCGTCTCGACGTCGATGCCGAGCAGGCGCACGAGCGCCGTCATCGCGACGAGCGCGACGAACGGGCCCGGGATCCGGCGGTTGATCTTCGGCCATACCACGATGATCGCGAGGGTTGCCGCGGCGACGGCGAGGGCGCGCGGATTGAGGCTGCCGGCGTTCTCGGCGAAGGCCTGCCACTTCGGGATGAATGCGGCCGGCACGGCGCCCATGTCCAGCCCGAGGAAATCCTTGACCTGGCTCGAGAAGATGATGAGCGCGATGCCCGACGTGAAGCCGATGGTGACGGGGAACGGAATGAACTTGATCGCGCCGCCGAAACGCGCGACGCCCATGATGATGAGCAGGACGCCGGCCATCAGGGTCGCGATCGCGAGGCCGGAATAGCCGAACTGCGTGACGATGCCGTACACGATGACGACGAAGGCGCCGGTCGGGCCGCCGATCTGCACGCGCGAGCCGCCGAACGCGGAAATCAGGAAGCCGGCGACGATCGCGGTGTACAGGCCGCGCTCGGGCGGCAGGCCGCTGGCGATGGCGAAGGCGATGGCCAGCGGGAGGGCCACGATTCCTACGATGACGCCGGCCGTCGCGTCGGCCAGGAACTGGGCGCGCGAGTAGTCCTTGAGGGTCGTGAACAGCTTTGGCACGAGCACGAACGGCGACTCCGATGGGTAGGGAAACCGCTCCGGCGGTTAATGTAATCCTGTACCATCTAATGTCAAAAGTTGACAACAGATGACAACTACGGTTCATTGAGTCCAGGCAATCTCTCGCGTCTCGGACTGGGCCAATGCCGGATATCCTTACAGTTCAACAGCTTGCGGAATACCTGCAGATGTCGAAGCGCACGATCTACCGTCTCGTGGACCGCGGACAGATTCCCGCTGTCCGGGTGGGCGGCCAGTGGCGTTTCCCGCGTTCGGCCGTGGATTACTGGCTGGATCTGCGCCTGAATCGGCTTGGCGCCGTGGATCTCGACGCTCTCGAAGCCGACCCGGCCGGGCCCTCGCTCTCGCTGGCGGGCGCCCTCGCCGAGCCCAACGCGCTCATCCCGCTGCAGCCGGGCCCGGTCCTCGACGTCATCCGCTCGCTGGTCGCGGGGATGCAGTTCCCGGAGCCCGTGGACCGGGAGGTCGTGATCGAGCGCCTGGCCGAGCGCGAGTCGTTATGCAGCACGGCGATGCCGGGCGGTATCGCGGTGCTGCATACGGCGCGCTGGGGCCCGCGCGTGCTGCGCGGATCCGACGTCGTGGCGGTAGGAAGGCTCTCCGAGCCGATCGATTTCGGGGCGCTCGACGGAACGCGGACGGACCTGATCGTGCCGGTGCTGGCGCGAAACGAGCGCCACCATCTCGTGCTCCTCACCAAGATGACCCGGCTGTGCCGCGAGGATTCCTTCATCGCCGCCCTGCGCTCGGCGGGCAGCGCCGCCGAGGTGGCCGGCGTCGTCGCGCGGCACGAGCGCGCGGTCTTCCAGCCACGTCCCGTCGAGGACTGAGGCCGCATGCAGATCACCGTGCGTGAGGCGGCGCGCTATCTCGGCGTCGCCGAAAGGACGGTCCGCCAGTGGATCGCGCGCCGCGGCCTTCCCGCGCACCGGGCCGACGAGCGGCTTCACCTGAATGCCATCGAGGTGTGGGAGTGGGCGCTGGAGAACGGCGTGCCGGCCTCGCGCGGATTGCTGGACCAGGCGCGCGGCGACCACGAGGACGTGCCGCCGCTCGCGCAGCTGCTCGCCGCCGGCGGCATCTTCCGCGACGTGCCGGGGCGCGACCGGACATCGGTCCTGTCGGAAGTCGTGACGCGGTTGCCGCTGCCGCCGGATACCGACCGCGCGTTCCTGCTGGCGGTGCTGGAAGCGCGGGAAATGATGGGATCCACCGGCGTCGGCGACGGCATCGCCATTCCGCACGTGCGCAACCCCATCCTGCTGCACGCGGCGGAGCCGTTCGTGACGCTGTGCCTGCTTCGCGACGCGGTCGACTTCGACGCCGTGGACCGCCAGCCGGTGCACGCGCTGTTCACCGTCGTGAGCCCCGGTGTCCCGGGGCACCTGCGGATTCTCGCCCAGCTGGGCTTCGTCCTGCGCGACCGCGAGCTGCGCCAGTTGCTGCGGAGCCGCGCGGACGGCAGGGACATCATGGCCCGCATCGCCGCGCTCGCCGGCCGGTCGACCGACGCGTTTCCCGCCGTGCCGGGTGCCTGACGAGCTGATGCCGCGGCTTTTTTTCGCCGGCCTGGGCGTGCTCGGGCTGGGCGGGATTGCCGCGCTGGTCCTGAAGCACCGGCCGGGCCATTCCGCCCGGGTGTACGCCGCGCTGATCGTCGCCGGGTCTCTGCTGGTCGCGACCCCGTCACTCGCGGTGCTGATGGGGTCGGGCGCCTGGTCCGTCACGGCAGGCATGCGCATGCCGGGGGGACCCTGGTCCTTCGGCCTCGATGCCCTTTCGGCGTTCTTCCTGGTCGCGATCGCGGCCGTCGGCGCCGCGACGGCGGTGTACGGCGCCGGGTACTTCGCCGCGGAGACGCGGCCGCTGCCGGTGGCGTTCACGCACGCGGGCATTGCAGGACTGCTGATCGCGCTGGCCCTGGTCGTCACGGCGCGGACCGCCGTGACATTCCTGGTCTCGTGGGAGCTCATGGCGATCGCCGCGTTCCTGCTCGTTATGCGGCATCACGAGCTGCCGCAGACGCGACACGCGGGCCTGCTCTACCTGGCGTCCACGCACACCGGCATCCTCGCGCTCGTCGCGATGTTCGCGGTGTGGGGTGCGGCCGCGCCCGATCTGTCGTTTGCGTCCCTGGCCCTGGCGGCGCGCACCGGCGGCGGTTCCGGTACCGTCGCGATCCTCGTGCTGGCGCTCGTGGGATTCGGCCTGAAGGCCGGAGCGGTGCCGTTTCACTTCTGGCTCCCGCCGGCGCACGCCGCCGCCCCGACGCCGGTATCCGCCCTGATGTCGGGCCTCGTCATCAAGACCGGCATCTATGGGCTGCTCCGTGTCGCCGCGCTGACCGGCGCCACGCCCGCCTGGTACGGGTGGAGTCTCCTGGCCCTGGGCCTGGTCTCGGGTGTGCTCGGTGTGGTGTGGGCCCTCGCGCAGCACGACATCAAGCGACTGCTCGCGTATCACAGCGTCGAGAACATCGGCATCATCCTGATCGGGATGGGCGTCGGTTCCCTGGGCCAGACGTACGGGATGCCCCGCGTCGCGGCACTCGGCTACGCCGGCGCGATCCTCCACGTCCTCAACCACGCGCTGTTCAAGAGCCTGCTGTTCCTCGGGGCCGGCTCGATCGCGCGTGGCGCGGGGACGCGGAGTCTCGATGCCACGGGCGGGCTCGCCCGCGCCATGCCGTGGACATGGGGCGTGTTCCTGCTGGCCTCCGCGGCCATCGTCGGACTCCCGCCGCTCAACGGCTTCGTCAGCGAATGGACCATCATCCAGGGGCTGCTCGGCGCCGGACTGGCGGAAGGACCCATCCGCGTCGCCATCATGGGCGTGGCCGGCATGGGTCTCATCGGCGGACTCGCGCTCGCCTGTTTCGCCAAGGTCAACGGCGTCGTGTTCCTCGGGCACGCACGGACACCTTTGACCGCGGCCGCGCGCGAGAGCGGGCCCGCGCTCGTTGGTCCCATGGTCGCGCTGGCGGCCGCATGCGTCGTGATCGGACTGCTCCCGGCATTGGTGCTGCCGCCCGCGCTGGCCGCCGCCGGCATCGTGGCCGGCCAGCCACCCGCGGACCTGTTGGGTCTGCGGTACGACCTGGTTCTTTACTCCGTGATTGCGGTCGCGCTGGCCGGCGCGATCGCGCTGGCGTGGCTGGGGGCATCGCGACAACACGGCCGCGTGACCGCGCACACGTGGGGCTGCGCCTGGCCTGATCCGAGCGCGCGCATGCAGTACACGGCGTCGTCATTCGCCGCGCCCGTTCTCGAGCCCTTTGGGGAGCTCGCCGGACTCCGTGTGAGCCGAAGCGCCGGCAGCTATCACACCGAGCCGTCGGATCCCGGGCTCGACCGCGTGCTGATGCCGGTGTGGCGGCGATTGCGCATCTTCGCCGGCCGCCAGCGACTCATGCGGATCCAGACCCTGCACATGTCGCTGCTGTACGTGCTGGCGACGGTGGTCGTGCTGCTCGTGTACCTCGCGATGGGCACTCGATGAACTGGTCCGCCGTGGCTTCCGCGGTCCTCGTGCTGGCGCTCGCGCCGGCGCTCCCCGGTGTCGCGACGCGCACCCGGTCCTATCTCACCGGCCGGCGCGGGCCGCCCGTGCTCCAGCTCTACTTCGAGCTGGCGAAGCTGCTGCGCAAGACACCCGTGTACAGCGCCACGACGACGCGCCTGTTCCGTGCCGCGCCATGGGCGACCCTCGCCGCCGTGCTGCTCGCGACGTTCCTCGTGCCGCTCGACGGTCGCGCATCGCTGTCGGGATTCGCCGGGGATTTCCTGCTGTTCGCGGGTCTCTTCGCGGTGGGCCGTTTTCTCACGATCCTGGCCGCCTTCGACACCGGGTCGAGTCTCGAGGGCATGGGCGCCAGCCGCGACGCCATGGTCGGCACGTACGCCGAACCCGGCCTCCTGCTGGGATTCGCCGCGATGGCGCTGGTGACCGGGAGGACCGCACTCTCGGGTATGCTCGGCGCACCCCTGGCCGCGGCCTGGTCGGCGCACGGGCCCGCGCTGGCCATGCTCGGCACGAGCCTCTTCGTGTTGCTGCTGGCGGAATCCTTCCGGGTGCCGGTGGACGACCCGGCGACGCACCTCGAGCTGACGATGATTCACGAGGTTGCGATTCTCGACTACAGCGGCCCCGATCTCGCGGCCGTCCTCTATGCTTCCGCGCTCAAGTTCGCGCTGCTCGCGTTCACGGTCGCCGCGGTGCTGGTGCCGCGCGGCCTGCTCGCCGCGCCGTTCGGGATCATGGCGTTGCCGGCGGTGCTGGGCGCGGTGGGCGTGATCGTGGGGATCGTCGAGGCGGCGATGGCGCGCCTCCGGCTGAACCGCGTCCCCCAGCTACTGGTCGCGACGTCGGTGCTGGCGATGTTCGCCACGATCCTGCTGCTGGCGCGTCCATGAGCGGCACGGCCGAGCTGGTCCTCATCCTCATCGTACTCGCGAGTTTCGCGGTGCTCGGGACCGCGAGGCTGAGCGGATGCGTGAGGGCCGTCGCAATCCAGGGCGTGCTGCTCGGTCTCATGCCCTTGCTGCTGTTCCCCGGCTGGTCGGTGCACCGCGTCGCGCTCGCGGTGGGGACGGTGGTGATCAAGGGCATCATCGTTCCGCGCTTCCTGCTCTGGGCCATCCGCGAAGCCGCCGTGCGCCGCGAAGTGGAGCCGCGGCTCGCGTACGTGCCCTCGCTGCTGCTCGGCGTCGCCGCGCTGGCCCTCGCATTCCTGCTGGCCGAGCGCTGGCGGCCGCCGGTCGCCGGAGGCGGACTGCTGGTGGCGGTGGCCGTGGCGACGATCATGCACGGGCTCTTCGTCCTCACCTCGCGCCGCAAGGCGATCGTGCAGGTGCTCGGCTACATCATGGTGGAGAACGGCATTTACCTGTTCGGGCTCACGCAGGCCGAGCGGGTGCCGTTCCTGGTCGAGATGGGCGTGCTGCTCGACGTGTTCGTCGGCATCTTCATCATGGGCATCGTGATGTTTCACATCAATCGCGAGTTCGACTCGATCGATGCGTCGCGATGGTCGGCGCGCGACGGATGAACGGCATCGCGGCGCTGGTCGCCCTTCCCGCGTTAGGCGCGCTGGGTGCGGCGGCGCACCGGGACGAAGCGTACCGTACCGGCTGGCTCGTCGCCGTCGCCTGGCTGCACCTGGCGCTCACCGCCCTCGCGTGGACGGGCGACGTCCGCCCGGCGCTTGGCGGCTGGCTGGCGCTCGACGCGACCGGCCTCATCGTCCTCACGCTGGTGTCGGCGCTGGTGGCGGCCGCGTCGATCCAGTCCGTCGGGTACCTGCGACGCGAGAGCCCGCGCGGCGGGCGCGCATTCGTGAGCTGCATCCTCGCCTTCCTGGCCGCGGCCTCGCTGGTGGCGCTGAGCCATCACTTCGCGCTGCTCTGGGTCGGCCTGGAGGCGATGACCCTCGCCGTGGCGCCGCTGATCTTCCATCGCCACGACCGGCGGTCGCTCGCGGCGGTGTGGAAGTACCTGATGCTGTCGTCCGTCGGGGTCGCGCTCGCGCTGCTGGGCATCTTCCTGCTCGCCGCCTCGCAGTCCGCCGGCGCGGATACCGGCCGGTCGCTGGTGCTGGAGGACATGGTGGCGGCGGCACCGCGACTCGACCCCGCGTGGCTCAAGGCAGCGTGCGTATTCCTGCTCGTGGGATTCGGCACCAAGATGGGCGTCGTGCCGCTGCATGCGTGGAAGCCCGACACTTATGGAGAGGCGCCGAGCCTGGTCGGGGGCCTCATGGCGGGTGCGCTGACGACCTGCGCGTTCCTCGGCCTTACCCGCATGATGCAGGTCGCCGTGCCGGCGGGCCTCGGCGTGTTTCTCTCGCCGCTGCTGCTCGCGTTCGCGCTCGCATCCCTCGTGGTATCGGCGGTCTTTCTCATCGCCCAGAGGGACGTCAAGCGCCTGCTCGCGTGGTCGAGCATCGAGCACATGGGACTCCTGATGCTGGGCCTGGGGCTCGGCGGCGCCGGCGTGTACGGGGCGCTCCTGCACACCGTGAACAACGGCCTCGCCAAGGGCCTGATGTTCTTCACGGCCGGCAACATCGCGCTGGCGCGCGGCCCGGGAGGTGACGGCGCGCCGCGGGGTATCCTTCGGCGCGTCCCGGTTTCCGGCGTGTTGCTGCTGATCGGCCTGTTCGCCGTCACCGGGTCGCCGCCCTTCGGCACCTTCATCAGTCTCTTCACCATCGTGCGCAGCGCATTCGACCGCGGGCACCCGTGGATCGGCGCGGTGACGGTCTCCTGCCTGGCCCTCGCGTTTCTCGGGATGGCGCGCGTCCTCGTGCCGCTCGCGTACGGACCGCCCGCGCAGGGCGGCGCGGTGCGCGAGAGCGGATGGCTGATCCTGGGGCCCATCGCGCTCACGATCCTCCTGCTGGTGCTGGGCGTCTGGATCCCGCCCTGGCTGCAGCAGCGGCTGGTGGAAGCGGCGGCAGCGCTGGGCGGACACGCGCCGTGACGGCGACGACGATGCTCGGCCTGCGCAACCACCGGGCGATGCCCCTCGCGGAGGTGCCTGACGAGTCGCCGCCGCGGTTCCGCAGCGCCGTCATCGACGCAGTCCATGCCGGCTGGCGGCTGGTGTCGTTCTTCGGCTTCCCGGAAGGCGCGGCCCATACCCGGCTCCTCGCGGTGCTGGCCGACGATGCGGCCGGCGCGCTCGCGACGGTGAGTACGCGCGTCCTCGAGCAGTACGACGCGCTCAGCGCGGACCTTCCCGGCGCGGCGCGTTTCGAGCGCGAGATCGCGGAACAGTGCGGCGTGCGGCCCCGGGGGCATCCGGCGCTGAAGCCGCTTCGCCGGCACGCGCCCGATCACGCGGCGCCCGCGCGCCCGCACGAGGAGGCGGCGAGCCGCTTCGTGTTCGATCGCATCGAAGGCGAGGACGTTCACGAGGTCGCGGTGGGTCCGGTGCACGCCGGCATCATCGAACCGGGCCATTTCCGGTTCCAGATGCATGGGGAGCGCGTGCTCGCCCTGGAGGTGATGCTGGGTTATCAGCATCGCGGGGTCGAATGCCTGCTGGAGACGCCGGCGCCGAACCGGGCCGTGCTGGTCGCGGAGTCCATCGCGGGCGACACCGTCGTGGGTCACGCGAGCGCCTATTGTGGCGCGCTCGAGGCCCTGGCGGAGTGCCGCACGACGCCCCGCGCCCAGGCGATCCGCGCGATCGCGCTGGAGCTGGAGCGCATGGCGAATCACCTCGGCGACCTCGGCGCGATCGCGGGCGACATCGCCTACCAGCCGGCCGCGTCGTATTTCGGCCGCCTGCGCGGCGAGTGTCTCAACCTCCTGATGGCGCTCAGCGGCAACCGCTATGGCCGCGGCCTGATCCGGCCCGGCGGCGTGGCGTTCGACCTGGGACCCGAGCTGGCGGCGCGGATGCGGGAGCGGCTCGCCGGCGTCGCACCCGACATCGCCTCCGTGGGGGCGTTGATGCTGGGGGATGCGTCGGTCCAGGCCCGGCTGGAGGGCGTCGGCGTAGTGAGCCGTGAGGCGTGCGCCGCGCTGGGCCTGGTGGGCCCGGCCGCGCGGGCCTGCGAGGTCGCGCGCGATGTGCGGCACGATCATCCGTGGGGCATGTACCGGTTCGCTCACATCCCGGTCGCCACGGCGTGGGCGGGCGACGTGCTCGCGCGCGTCCTGGTCCGCTGGCTGGAGGTGCAGCGCTCACTGGAATTCGTGCAGGAGCAGCTGGGCGCCGTGCCGCGCGCGGAGCCGCGCGTGACGCTGGACGCGCTGCGCCCCGCGTCGCTCGTCGTCACGATGACGGAAGGGTGGCGCGGAGAAATCGCGCACGTCGTGCTGACCGACGATGCGGGCCGGATCCGCCGCCACAAGGTGACCGATCCGTCGTTTCACAACTGGGCCGCGCTGCCCGTGGCGCTGGAAGGCCAGCAGATCTCGGACTTCCCGCTCTGCAACAAGAGCTTCAACCTCTCGTACGCGGGGCATGACCTGTGAGCGCACTGGACTTTCTGCGGGAGCGAGCGCGCCAGGGAATGCGCACGGCCCTCCTGCCCTTCGACGATTCCGAGCTTCCGGAGCGGTTCCGCGGCCGGCCGCAGCTGGACCGCGCCCGCTGCATCGAGGGTTGCCGCGACTGCCTGTCCCGGATGCCCACCGGCGTGCTGAAGCCCGGCCCGGACGGGACCGTGCGGGTGGATGCGGGGGCGTCGCAGTTCTCGCCTGACGAGTCCGCGGCGTGCCCGTCGGGGGCCCTGCAGTTCACGCGCGACTACCGGATGGCCGCGCGCCGGCGCGAGGACCTCGTGTCCCCGGATGGAGCCATCGCCCCCGCGGGGGCGCTGGACGAATCGATGCGCAGGCTGTTCGGCCGCGCGCTGCGGCTGCGATCGGTCAGCGCGGGCAGCTGCGGCGGCTGCGAGACGGAGCTGACGGCGCTGGGGAACGTGGTCTTCGACCTCGGCCGTTTCGGCGTTCAGTTCGTGGCGTCGCCCAGGCACGCCGACGGGATCGTCATCACCGGCGCCGTGAGCGCCAACATGCGGGATGCGCTGCGCGCCACGTGGGAGGCCACGCCCGAGCCGCGGATCGTCATCGCGGTCGGTGCGTGCGCCATCGACGGCGGCCCGTTCCGCGGCAGCGCGCAGGTGGGCGACGGTGTGCCGCCCGATGTGCCGGTGGACCTGTGGGTGCCGGGGTGCCCGCCGCATCCGCTGACGCTGATGGACGGCCTGCTCGGCCTGCTGGGCCGGATCGAGCGCTCGAAACGCTAGCGCGGTGCCAGTTCACCCGCCGACTGGCCCGCGGCAAGCCTGTCTAGATCGACGAGATCGTGAGCTTGTAGCCGTCGGGATCGGTGATCCCGAAATCCCGCGTCCCCCACGGCTGGGTCTGGGGCTCGTGATCCAGCGTGCCGCCGCGCTGCTTGATGCCGTCGGCGAGCTTGTCGAGGTCCTGCGCGGTATCGCAGTACAGCCGGACGCCCGCGCCCTTCTCGCGGTCGCGCCCCTTCTTGAAATCATCCTGCCCGAGATAGAGGCTGGCCGAGCCCGCCCGAATCTGCGCGCCCACCATCTTCCCCTCGTTCATCCAGGGCTCCTGCATCACGAAGCCGAGCGTCTCGGTGTACCACTTGATCGACTTGTTGATGTCGCGCACGGTGAATCCGGGCTGGATGCTCCGGATGCGCAGCGTCTCGGGTTGCCGCCGCGGCTTGAGGCGCTTCACCGCTTTCTTCGCCGCTTTCTTCACCGTCTTCTTCGCCGCCTTCTTCTTTTTCGCCGCCATGTGTTCTCCGTTCAAGGGCCGGCCTGTAGCGTAAACCATGCCCCGGCCCATGTCCAACCCCCGCGCCATAGCCGGCGGTACGCGGCGCGGACATTCGGCGACAATCGGACCCGGACCCCGGTTGCAGGGTAGAGGTCAGTCAGGGGCTGCGTGCTGGCGGAGTCATCAGCCGCCCGCGATGGCCCGGCTGGGTCACCCAAGGCGCGTTTTCAGGGAGCGAGCGTATGATCGACAAGAAGAAGAAAAAGAAGGGCGGGGCAATCGGCTCGAGCCGCCCGGCATCCGGTGGGGACAGCCCGCAGCCTGATGTCGAGCAGCTGGAAAAGGAGCGCTGGCGCAGCGAGGGCGGTTCCCAGACGTCGGATACCCAGTCCCCGCGCGGCGCCAAGGGCCGTCCGGGGAAATATGCTGCGAGCCCGCCCGCCCGCCCGGAGTCCCAGGGACAGGATCGCGGCGGATTCAAGGACGAGAACCGGGAAGAGTCGAACTATCGTTCGCAGGCCGACGGCTCGGCGTCGCCGGCGCCGGCCCGGTTCGGGAACCGCAAGGTTGCCCCGAAGAACTCGAGTCGCACTGGCTCCGCCAAGAACCGGATGTAGCGGCTTCGCCGGATCGATCGTCAGGAGCGCGCCCGGCTTCGGCCGGGCGCGTCGTCTTTTTGCGGCTGATAGCTTACGGAATCCACGCACGCGAAGGGTCATCATGGGCATGAGCCAGATCGAGAAGGGTGAACGGTTCCGCGCGCTGCACGCGCGGCCGGGCGCGTTCGTCATCCCCAACCCGTGGGATGCCGGCACGGCGTGCATGCTCACGCATTTGGGCTTCGAGGCGCTCACGACGACCAGTGCAGGGCTCGCGTTCACCCTGGGCAAGCGCGACGGCACCGGCGACGTGACGCGTGACGAGACCATCGCCAACGCCAAGGCGGTCGTCGATGCCACCGATTTGCCGGTCTCGGCCGACTTGGAGAATGGCTTTGGCGATGCGCCCGAGAACGCCGCCGAAACCATCCGGCTCGCGGGGGCCGCGGGGCTCGTCGGCGGATCGATCGAGGACAGCACCGGAAATCCCGAGCGCCCCATCTATGACTTCGATCACGCGGTCGAGCGCGTGGCCGCCGCGGTCGAGGCCGCGCGCGCGCTGCCGTTCCCCTTCGTGATGGTCGGGCGCGCGGAAAACTTCCTGCACGGCCGCCCCGACCTGGACGACACCATTCGCCGGCTCCAGGCGTACGAGAAAGTCGGCGCCGACGCGCTGTTTCCGCCGGGGCTCACGCGGGCCGAGGACATCCGGACGGTCTGTGAGTCGGTGGGCAAGCCGGTCAACATCGTGATGGGGCTGTCGGGAGTGAACAAGCCGTTTTCGGTAGCGGAGCTGGCCGAGCTGGGTGTTCGGCGCATCAGCCTGGGCTCGTCGCTGAGCCGGGCGGCCCTGGGCGGACTCTATCGTGCCGCGCTGGAGATCCGGGATCGCGGCACCTTCACCTTTGCGGCCGACGCGATCCCCTACGCCGAGGCCAACCGGCTGGTCGCCGGCGCCTGAGATCCGGGCGGCTTGCCGAACATCATGGCTGCGGCGAGTTTACGTGTCCTTCCGGCGCCGTAGCCAAGTGGTAAGGCAGAGGTCTGCAAAGGGCCTCACCGCGATGCCGGGTAGTCCTCCGTTGTCCCTGCCAGTCGCGAATCTCGAAGCAGATCTAGTGGTTACGGGCGTTCTTGGGTACAGGAGTCCGCGAGTGTATCGCTGATTCCGCCCACAGCCGCGCCCGCAGC
>JAYTEN010000082.1:0-8176 GCA_043735145.1 Gemmatimonadota bacterium
CCGAAAGCACACCGTCCGCGCGCCACAGCTGGTTCATCGAAGCGGGGTTCGGCGGCGGCGCGCGGATCGCGATCGGCTGGCGCGGCCGGTCGCGCGTCGTGCCCCGCCCACCCGCGGGTGGCTGAAGAAAAAAGAACGGGGGCCAACGTGGCCCCCGCAATTCACTCCTTCACCTTCGACTGCTGTCGTTCAGGAAACTCCGGCAGCAACCGTATCAGTCCGGGGCGCCACGGGCCGGCAGTAACGCTCGCCGAGCGTGCGCAGCTCGGTGAGCTCCGCAGCTGTCAGCGCTTCATACCGCTCCGACAGGTAATCCATGGTGTCGTCGAACCAGTCCTTGCGGTGCTCTTCCTGGGCTTCCAGGACGCCGCAGCGCAGGATATGGCTGAAGAGTTCGTCGCGGGCCTGCTCGATGGTCGACGGGACATACTGCTTGCGGGGCTTCTTGCTCTTGGACATTCCACCTCCTCGGGGTAGGAGAAGAATATAGTGGATTCAAAGGAATTGTTCAAGTGTGAATGATGTCAAGTCATTGATTGGCAACAGCTTAAGGTTGTGAAATAAGGCGCTTAGGTGTCCCCCTTCCCCCTTCCCCCTTCCACCATTCAGAGATTCCACCCGAACAACCCCGCTACCCGCTCGGCCATCCGATACATCCACGGCCGGCGTCGCCAGGCGTCGAGGTCGACCCGGGTGGCCGAGGTGATGTCATGCTCGAAGATCTCGGTCATCTTCGTGCCCGCATCCTGGTCCGCCACCAGCACGTTCAGCTCGTAGTTTCGATGCAGCGAAAGCGGATCGAGATTCGATGAGCCCACCATCGAGATGGCGCCGTCCACGACCAGCGTCTTGGCGTGGAGCATGACGCCGTTCCATTCCCAGATTTCGGCGCCGGCCTCGAGCATCGGTTCGTAGATGCGCTGCGCCGCGAGTCCCGCGATGGGATGGTTGTTGCGGCCCGGGAGGAGCAGGCGCACGCGCACGCCGCGCCGCGCGGCCCCCGCCAGCGCGACCGCCACGCGCTCCGGCGCGACGAAATAGGCGTCGCTGATGTCGATGGAGTGTTCGGCGTTGTCGGCGAGCCACTCGTAGAGCGCCGCGACGCGCTGGGTGCGCGGCCGGTCGCCGACCACGATAACGCGCGCACTCCCGCGGGGCGCGGGAAGCGTCAGCGCCCGGGCCTCGAGCAGCGTACTGAAGGTCTCGGGAATCGGCCCCAGCGCCCGGCGCCACATGCGCTCGAAGGCGAGCTGGAGATCGGCCACGGCCGGCCCGCGCACCAGCAGCGCGGTGTCGCGCCACCCGCCGCCGCCCCGCTCGGCGGGCGACCAGTGGTCGGCGATGCAGAGGCCGCCGACCACCGCCGCGAGGTCGTCGGCGATGAGGAGCTTGCGGTGGTCGCGGTGGGTAAAGTGCAGCCAGCTCCAGGGCGCCGCCATCGAGACCGGGCGGAAGGGGCGGGCGCGCACCCGGGCGCGGCGCAACCGCCGCGCGATCGAGCCGCCCTTGACCAGCAGGGTGCCGAGGGGATCGTAGAGCACGCGCACATCCGCGCCGCGGCCGCGGGCGTTTTCCAGGCCGCGGGCGAACTCCTCACCGGTGGCGTCGTTGGCAAAGATGAAATTCTCGAAGCAGACGCTGCGCTTCGCCGCGCGGATGACGGCGAGCATGGCGGGAAAGGCCAGCGCGCCATCGCGCAGGATGCGGACATGGTGCCCGTAGCGGACGGGCGCCTGCGCGATGGCCGAAATCCGCTCGAGCGCGCCGTCCGACAACAGACCGGTCGGCGAGTTGGCGGTGATGGTCATCGTGGGTATGATGATACGACAGGCGCCGCCCGGCGGGCAAAGGGCGAACCAGGCAGGAGCATCTCCGTGGCCGACGAAACCTACGATCCAGCTCGCATCTCCGAGCTGCTCGAGCTGCTGCGCGGTCTCGCGCGCCGCATCGCGGCGCTCGACGCCGAGGGGCGGCTGCTGGAGGAGACGCCGGCGCTGCTGAAGGACCTTGGCGATGTGCGGTCCGAGCTGTTCGCCTATGAAGTGCGCACCACGTTCGATACCCCCGAAGCCGCCGAACATCGGCGCATCGTCGACGAGGCCACCAGCGGGTGGACCCCCGACGATGAGGCACCCGACGAGGAGGATGGATGGCCGGAAAGTCGCTGACGCCGTTCTACATCACACTGGGCGTGCTCGCCGTCGCGGGCGTCGCGTTCCTAGTGCGCTCGACGTCCGGCAGTCGGCGGCCGGCGCTGACGACCGAGACCACGGCGCCCCTCGCGGCCGGTCCGCGGGGCGTCACCGTCGGTTCTGATTCGGCGCCCGTCGAGGTGATGGAGTTCTCGGACTTCGAGTGTCCCTGGTGCGGCCAGTATGCCCGGATCCAGCTGCCCGACGTGCGGCAGCGTCTCCTGCCCACCGGCAAGGTGCGCTGGCGCTTCGTGAACTTCCCGCTCACCGGGCACCAGAAATCGCCCTTCGCGCACCTGGCCGGGGCCTGCGCCAACGAGCAGGGAAAATTCTGGGAAATGCACGACGCCATCTACGAACACCAGGAAGAGTGGGTCACCAGCAGCAACCCGCTGCGCCTCCTGGCGCAGTATGCCTCCCAGATCGGTCTCGATCAGGCGCGTTACTCGTCATGCATCAGCGAGCGGCGGGGCTGGGGTCACGTGCTGGCCGACAAGGCGCTCGGCGATTCGCTCGGTATCAACGGCACGCCGACCTTCTTCATCAACGGGCGGCAGTGGATGGGCAATCGCTCGCCGACCACCGACCAGCTGCTCGTGATCGCCGACTCATTGACGCGCGGCGCGAATTCGCAGCCCGGACCGCGCCGGCCGGCCGCTCGCTGATGCGGCACCGCCAGGTCGCGGCAATGCTCGCGCTCGCCGGGCTGATGCTGTCGGTGTACCTGACGATGTACCACTACGGATTGGCGGGCTCGCTGGCCTGCGGGGGCAGTCACTCCTGCGACCAGGTCCAGGCGAGCAGTTATGCGGAGCTGTTCGGGCTTCCCGTCGCCGCGTACGGAATCGGCGGCTACCTGTCGTTGCTGGTGGTGGCGCTGGCGGGACTCCAGGGCCGCTGGGCCGGTTCGCCGGGGCCGACAAAGGTGCTCGCCCTGCTCGCCGGCGCCGGGGTGGCGTTTTCGGCGTACCTCACCTGGCTCGAACTCTTCCGCATCCACGCGATCTGCCGCTGGTGCGTGGGCAGCGCGGTGATCATCATGCTGATCTTCGTGACGGCGCTCGTCAGCCTTCCTTCTCTTCGTACTCGTCCTTCAGCTTCGCCACCACCGTAGGGTCGGCGAGGGTCGTGGTGTCGCCGAGGGCGCGGCCTTCGGCGATATCCCGGAGCAGCCGGCGCATGATCTTGCCCGAGCGGGTCTTGGGCAGGTCGGCCGAAAAGAGAATGTCATCGGGGCGCGCCAGCGCTCCGATTTTTTTTGCCACGTGCGCCTTGAGCTCGTCCTTCAGCTCGTCTTTGGCTACCACGCCGGCCCGGAGCGTCACGAACGCCGCGATCGCCTGTCCCTTGAGATCGTGGTGTTTGCCGACCACGGCCGCCTCGGCGACCGCCGGATGGTCGACCAGCGCGCTCTCGACTTCCATCGTGCCGATACGGTGGCCCGCGACGTTGAGAACGTCATCGACCCGGCCGAGAAGCCAGAAGTAGCCATCGTCATCGCGCTTGGCGCCGTCGCCGGGAAAATAGATGTCCTTCCACTTCGACCAGTAGGTGGCGCGATACCGCTCGTCGTCGCCCCAGATGGTGCGCAGCATGCCGGGCCACGGCTTCGTGATGGCGAGGAATCCGCCGCCGGTCCCGATACGCACGCCCTGCTGGTCGAGGATCTCGGCGCTGATGCCCGGGAAGGCGCGCGTTGCCGATCCGGGCTTCGTCGCGGTGATGCCCGGCAGCGGCGTGATCATGATGCCGCCCGTCTCGGTCTGCCACCAGGTGTCCACCACCGGGCAGCGTTCCTTGCCGATGTGCGTGTGATACCACATCCAGGCTTCGGGATTGATCGGTTCGCCGACGGAGCCGAGCAGGCGCAGGCTCGAGAGGTCGTGGGCCGCGGGGTGCTCGATGCCCCACTTCATGAAGGCGCGGATCGCCGTCGGGGCCGTGTAGAAGATGGTGACGCCGTGCCGCTCGATGATCTGCCAGAACCGGTCCTTCTCGGGCCAGTCGGGCGCGCCCTCATACAGCAGGACGGTGGCGCCTGACGCTAGCGGGCCGTACACCACGTAGGAGTGGCCGGTGACCCAGCCCACGTCGGCGGTGCACCAGTACACATCCTCGTCCTTCAGGTCGAATACCAGCTTCGTGGTCGCCGCCGCCTGCGTGAGGTAGCCGCCGGTGGTGTGGACGATGCCCTTCGGCTTCCCCGTGGTGCCGCTGGTGTA
This sequence comes from Gemmatimonadota bacterium, assembly GCA_043735145.1. Classification (GTDB taxonomy): domain Bacteria; phylum Gemmatimonadota; class Gemmatimonadetes; order Gemmatimonadales; family JACORV01; genus DASXPG01. The sequence goes on from JAYTEN010000082.1 coordinate 4,415, forward strand.
GAGGATATACAGCAGGTCCTCCGACTCCATGCGCTCCGGCTCGCACCAGGCGGCGGCGTCCTGCATCAGCCGGTGCCACCAGTGATCGCGGCCCTCGGTCATGTGCGCGAACGATTCGTCGCCCTGTCCCGAGGAGAGGCGCTTGACCACCACCGCGTTCTTCACGGTAGGGCAGGTCTTCAACGCTTCATCGACGTTGCGCTTGAGCGGCACCAGCTGTCCGCGCCGGTAACCGGCGTCGGCCGTGACCAGCGCCACCGCGCCCGCGTCGTTGATGCGGTCCGAAAGGCTCTCGGCCGAAAATCCGCCGAACACCACCGAGTGCACGGCGCCGATGCGCGCACACGCGAGCATCGCCACCGCGACCTCGGGAATGAGCGGCATGTAGATCGCCACGCGGTCGCCACGCTTGACGCCCAGCGTCTTGAGGACGTTGGCGAACTGGTTCGTCTCGCGGTGCAGCTCGTGGTACGTCATGGTGCGCCGGTCGCCAGGCTCGCCCTCCCAGATCAACGCGGCCTTGTTGCGGCGCGGCGAATCGAGATGGCGGTCGAGGCAGTTGACCGACGCGTTAAGCGTCCCGCCGGTGAACCATTTGGCGTGTGGAGGCGTCCACTCGAGCACCGTGTCCCACTTCCGATACCAGCTCAACTCCGAGGCGCAGCGGGCCCAGAAGGCCTCCGGATCGCGCGCCGCATCGTCGTAGATGCGGTCGTCGCCGGCGTGGGCGGACTGCCGGAACGCGGGCGGAGATGGAAAGCTGCGCGACTCCTCGAGCAGGGTGTCGATGCGCATCGAATCGGTCATTCCCGAGCCTTCTGGATGACGTGGAGGCCAGCCGTCGGGCCGCTACTGCGCCTGGACGGGCCGTGGTGAGGTATGTCTCGCATCGCCGGCCGGGTCAAGTGGTTCAACGACGCCGGATTGCATCGTGTGCCCGGCCCTTGCGAACCGCCACAGCCGGAGATGTAAGATGCATCACGGGTATCAACGTAACAGCTTGATGCACAAAGAGTTAGAAATCACATCCCGGGGAGGCATCATTCCCGCTTTAGTACCGGTCGTGAACGAGTCCCGGATTATCGCCCCCGCGCAACTTGGCGCCCAGACCCGGGCCGTCTTTCGCGACGAGGCGCTCGCGGCCCTCGCGCGGCTGGACGACGACGTACCGGGCGGACGGCTGGTCATCGACATGAGCCAGACGCAGCGCGTCGACAGCGCCGGCCTCGGGACCCTGGTCATGCTTCAGCTCCGGGCCGCCGAACGAAAGCACAGCGTCGAGCTGGCCCATGCTTCCGAAGAGATACGTTTCCTGCTGCTGATGACCCGTCTCGAGGATCGCTTCGTCATCCGGCGAGATTCGTAGCCGCCGCTTCCACGCCGCCGCCGGCCCCGGCTTTCACGGTCCGCATATATCTTTGCCCGCGTGAACTCCCCGGTTGAAGCGGGCGGCATCCCGTCGCTCGCGGTCGAGAGCCTGGCGCGCAACTTCGGTCACGTGCACGCGCTGCGCGGCGTCTCGTTCGGCCTCCGGGCGGGCGACGTGCTCGCCATCTTCGGTCCCAACGGTGCCGGCAAGACCACGCTGCTCCGTCTGCTCGCGGGCGTGCTGCGTCCCGACAAGGGTACCATCCGCATCTCCGGTGCGCCCCTGGTGCGGGGTGACCCCGCCCAGCGGCGGCGCCTCGGGCTCATTGCCCACGCATCGCTCTGCTATGACGGTCTCACCGCCGCCGAGAACCTCGAGTTCTACGCCCGGCTTTACGGGCTGGCGAATCCGCGCGCCGCGGCCGCTGCCGCGCTGGAGACGGCCGCGCTGTCGGACCGCGCCACGAGTCCCGCGGGCACCATGAGCCGCGGCATGATCCAGCGCCTCGCCATCGCGCGCGCGCTGCTGCACGACCCGGAGATCGTCCTGCTGGACGAGCCCTTCACCGGCCTCGATCCGCGGGCCGCCGCGGTACTGCAGTCACAGCTCGCCACGCTGCGCGGCCAGGGCCGCACCGTCGTCATGGTGACGCACAACCTCGACGAAGGGCTCGAGCTCGCGACCCACGTTGCGATCCAGTCGGCCGGGCGCTTCGCGATGTTCGAGCCGCGCGCCGGCGACACCGCGTTCTATCGCGCGCGCTACGCCGAGGTGACCCGTGGCTAACGTCCTCGGCGAGGCGCTCCTCATCGCCGGCAAGGACCTGCGGCTCGAGTTCCGCAGCCGGACCGCCTTTCTCTCGTCGCTCGCGTTCACCGCCCTGGTGCTCGCGATCTTCAACTTCGCGCGTGACCCCACCGCGACCTCGGCGCAGGATCTCGCGCCCGGGATCCTCTGGATCACGTTCTGCTTCGCCGGATTGCTCGGGCTCAACCGCGCGTTCTCGCTCGAGCGCGAGAACCGCACCCTCGAGGGCCTGCTGCTCTCGCCGGTGAGCCGCACGGCGATCTACCTCGGCAAGGCGTTCGCGAACCTGGTCTTCGTCGGCGTCGTCGAGGCGATCGCGCTGCCGCTGTTCGCGCTGTTCTTCCGGGTGCCGGTCACGCCGATCCTGGTGCCGCTCGTCGGCGTCATCGCGCTGGCCACGGTCGGCTTTGTGGCCGTCGGCACGCTGCTGAGCGCCATCGCCGTGAGCACCCGGTTTGCCGAGTTGATGCTGCCGGTGCTGATGATGCCGTTCCTGGTGCCCCCGATCACGTCGGCGGTGCAGATCACCGCCCGCCTCTTCGCCGGGCGGCCGATATCGGAGACCGCGGCGTGGGTCCGCCTGCTGGCGGGCTACGACGTGGTGGTGCTGGTCGTCGCGCTGCTTATCTTCGAGTACACCCTCGATGAGTGACACCGCCCGACTCGACCTTGCCCGGCGATCCGTTCGCCGCAGCGCCCTGCTGGTGCTGGCGGCGCTCGCGCTCCTGGCGAGCGTGTTCGTGCGCGCGCTGAAGTTCACGCCGCTCGAAGCCACGCAGGGCGCGGCGCAGAAGATCTTCTACATCCACGTGCCGAGCGCCTGGGTGGCGTTCCTCGCCTTCGGCGTCGTGGGCATCTGCTCGGTGCTGTACCTGGTGCTGAAGGAGCCGCGGCTCGACCGGCTCGCCGCCAGCTCCGCGGAAGTAGGGGTCATCTTCACCAGCGGCGTGCTGATCACCGGACCGATCTGGGCGCGGCCCATCTGGGGCTGGTGGTGGACCTGGGATGCGCGGCTCACCTCGACGCTCTTTCTCTGGTTTATCTACTTCGGCTATCTCGTGCTGCGCGGCGCAGTCAACGAGCCCGGCCAGCGCGCGCGGTTCTCGGCGGTACTCGGTATCCTGGGCGCGATGCTGGTCCCGTTCATCCACGTCACCGTGTACCTGTGGAATACGATGCACCCGCTGCCGGTGGTGCTGAACGTCAACGGGCCCCAGTTGCCGGGCGTCATGCTGGCGACGCTGCTGTTCTCGTTCGGCGTGTTCACGCTGCTTTACGCGGCGCTGGTCTGGCAGCGCTACGCGCAGGCCACGGTGCAGGATGCGCGCGAGGCCCTCGCGGCAGAGGCCGACGATGCCTGAGAACACGGGCTACATGATCGCTGCGTACTTCGTCGCGGCGGTGCTGTATGGGGGCTATGCGGTGTGGTTGCTGGCTCGCGGGAGAGAACGTTAAAACGTCGAAACGTCGAAGCGTCGAAGCGCTACAGGAATGGCAAAGGCCCCGGGGAACCGGGGCCTTTTGCTTATCAACGCTTCGACGCTTCGACGCTTCGACGCTTCGACGCTTCGACGCTTCGACGCTTC
>JAYTEN010000083.1:0-4565 GCA_043735145.1 Gemmatimonadota bacterium
TCCCCCCAGAAGGGCCCCAGCACGCAATGCGCCGAGCCGGTGACGGGATCTTCGTTGACCCCGACCTTCGGCGCGAAGAAGCGCGACACGCAGTCGTAATGCTCGTCGTTCGCGGCCTGCGCCGTCACGATCACGCCGCGATACGGCTGCTGGACCAGCAGGCCGAGATCGGGCGTCAGCTCGCGCACCGCGGCCTCGCTCTCCAGCTCGATGAGCAGGTCGAACCGGCTCTTCGCCGCGCTCACGATCTTCGCGCCCAGCACGTCGGCGAGGCCCGGTGGCACATCGGTCCGCTCCGGCGTGAGGGCGGGGAAGTCGAGCCGGATCCATTCGCCTTCGCGCGTCGCGGTGAGCACGCCGCTGCGGGTGCGGAAGCGGATAGTTTCGGCCGGCTGCATGCGGCCGGTCTCCCACAGGATGTGCGCGCTGCCGAGCGTGGCGTGACCGCAGAGATCCACCTCGACCGCCGGCGTGAACCACCGCAGCGCGACGTGGTCGGCGCGCGGCAGCAGGAATGCCGTCTCGGGGTGATTCATCTCGCGCGCGACGAGCTGCATCCACTGCGTGTCGCGATCCTCATCGAGGATGCAGACGCCGGCCGGGTTGCCGGCAAAGGCCGTGTCGGTGAACGCGTCGACGATAGACATGGGAATCGGCATGGCTGGCTCCGGGATGCCCAAGAGAATCCTGAGCAAAGAAGATGCATTGAATCCAGATTCTAGATTCTAGATTCTAGTCATTGATGCAGTAGAACCGCACATCCCGCGGCGCGAGTCCCGCCTTGAGCCACCATGCCCGCCGCCACGCCGCCTGCGCCGCGGGGGACCCAGCGCCGGCGCGCATCGCGGCGCGATAGTGCTCGAGCGCCTTCCGGGCCGCCTCGCCGGCCTCGGCGCCGTAGCGCGACGAGTCGGCGTAGTCGCCGGCCGCGCCGCGCGCCAGCGCGACGATGTCGCGGTACGCCTCGCCCACCTCGAAGTGCACCTCGGCCGCGATCGGACTCGCCGGTACCCGCTCGAGATAGTGCTCGCCGTTCTGGATGACGCGCCGGAATCCCTCGCTGCCCGCCGCACAGGTGCCCGACGGGTCGAAGCCGCTCGCCATCTGAAAGAGAAAGATGCGCTGCCCCAGCGGGCTGTCGCGATCGATCACCCGCGCCTGGTCCATCCAGGCATGCAGGCTCACATAGCCGTCGCTGCGGACGAACCGGGCGCCCATGCCTTCGAGGCTGGCCCGCGGCGCGACCTGCGCCGGATCGCAGATGCCGAAGCCGCACATCGCATGGTCGAGCACCCGGTCGGCGACGTAGAGCGCGGCGGCGCGGCGGGGCAGCGGCAGTCCGGCCGACGCCTGGAGCCAGCGCTGCAGCGGCGCGATGAGGCCGCGCGGGTCGCGCGAGACCGGCGCCGTATCGGCGAAACTCGCGCTCGCCAGCGCGCGCAGCGGCGCGTAGAGCGCGCTGTCGAGGTGGGCGATCGTCGCGGCGCTGTCGAGCGCAACGGTGTCCCGAGGTGCATAACGTCCCGCACCCTCGCCATCCAGCGACAGGCCGGACCACGGCAGAAACGCGAACGTGATGATGGCCGGTGGCGCGGTGCGGCCAGGGCCGCCGGCACGGAGGCCCAGGACCGCCGTCACGTCGCCCTTCCGGTAGCGGGCGGCGCGGGTCCACATCGCCGATCCATAGAAGTGAATCGGCTGCGTGACCGCCGGGCCGTATGCCTGGGTTAGCTGCGACAGGAGGGAGTCGGACACCCGGGCCGCGGTTGACGAGTCGGCAACCTCGGCGCGGACCCAGATGAGTCCCAGCCGGCAGTCCTTGACCAGGTCCACCCCGGTGCTGTCGCGGAGCGCAAGACTGCTGTCCGGGCTTGGCGTGTAGAAGAAGGCCGAACGGGTGAGGATCCGGTTGCCGAGCGGCGTGGTGCGCTGGGCGGCGGCACACCATTCGCCCAGCTGAGTGGACACCGCCGACGTGTCGGTGCCGGTGATGGTTTCGTCGGGATGCGCGCCCTTCCAGTCGCCCAGGGTGATGCCCGGCCGCAGCTGCCACAACTCGAGTGTGGCGGCCCCTGGCACCGTCGCCGGATCGACCCGCAATCCGCCAGCGCTATCGGACACCACCGTCCGACGCGTGTCGGCCGAACGGCAGGCCGCACACAGAAGGAAAAGGGCACTGATGGTGAGGCGCATGGCCGGGACAATGTATCCCCTCGGGACCGTATCACAGTAGGTTTCGGGATGACCGAAGTCCCGCTGCACGCTCGCTTTCTGGAACACCTGGACAGTTCCGGGCTGCTGCCCGGGGTGGGCCGCGCGCTGCTCGCCGTGTCGGGCGGTCCCGACTCTCTCGCATTGCTCGACCTGGTCGCGGCGGTGGCGCCCGGCCGCGGGCTCGACCTGGTGGTCATCCACGCCGATCACGGCATCCATCCCGGGAGCGCAAGCGTCGCACAGAGCGTCGTCCGCACCGCGCGCGAACGTTATGGACTTGAAACCGTCGTGGTCGCCCTCGCCCTCGGGGCCGACGCTTCTGAAACGGAAGCCCGCGCGGCCCGGTACACCGCTTTCCGCCGGGCCCAGGCGGAGGGCGAAGCGCGCTGGCTCGTCACCGCTCACCATGCCGATGACCAGGTCGAGACCGTGCTCCTGCGCCTGCTGCGTGGGTCGGGGCCGGCGGGATTGGCGGGGATCGCCGCGACCGGCCCGGGCGGCCTGGTGCGACCGTTGCTTCCTTTCCGGCATCAGGAACTGGTGGAGCATGCCGTCTCCCTCGGCCTTGCGCCCTTCGACGATCCCGCCAATGCCGACGCGCGACACACCCGCTCCTGGCTGAGGCATGCGGTGCTGCCCCTGCTTCGGGGGCGCCTCGGCAGCGACGCCGACGACGCGGTGCTCAGCGTCGCCCGCCATGCCGCCGCCGACGTGGTCGCGTGGGATGCCGCGCTCGATGTGCTGCCGGGCCTCGATTTGCGTGCTGCCGACGGGCGTATCGACGTTGCCCGCACCGCGCTGGGGGGCTACGATTCGCATCTGGCACAGCGGCTGATCCGGGCGGCGGCACATCGCGCCGGTTTCATGCTCGGACCAGCGCATGCCGTGCGGGTGATCGCGTTTGCGGGCCGCGCCGCGAGCGGACGCACGCTCGACCTGGGCGAAGGCGTGGTCGCCGAAGCGTCCTTCGACCGGCTGATCATCAGTCGGGAAGTGGGGAAGTGGGGAAGAGAAGGTTCAGGTGCAGGTGCTCGAGGGAGATTCGGGGGCCAGGACGTTCGGCGGCTTCGCGCTCCGGTGGCTGACGGAGCCCGCGCCCGATCGGATGGAACGGGGCGGCTGGACCACATGGATCGCGCCGGGCGCGCTCGCCGTGCGCCTTCCGGAACCCGGTACCCGCATCGTGCCTTTACGTGGGAACGGCCACCGCGCGGTGTCGAAGCTGCTGATGGAAGAGCGCGTACCGACGGTCGATCGCGCCGCCTGGCCCGTCGTCATGCGTGACGGCGAGCCGGTATGGATTCCCGGAGTGTGCCGCGCCGATGCGGCGATTCCCGAGCCAGGTTCTCTTGCCGTGAGGATGGATGCTGCAGCCCAGTGACGTCGCGCATCTGATGGGAGGGCGGAAGGTCGCCCGCATCGTCTACCAGCCGGCCGCCATTGCGGCCCGGGTGGAAGAGCTGGGCGACGAAATCGTCAAAGCCTATCCCGAAGGCGAGCTGCTGGTCCTGGGCCTGCTGAAAGGCAGCTTCATTTTCGTCAGTGACCTGGTGCGCGCCATCGCGCGGCCCCTCCAGGTCGATTTCCTGGTCGCCAGCTCCTACGGGGCCGAAAAGGTCTCGAGCGGGAACGTCAGGTTGGTCTACGACCCGGAGACCCGTATCGAAGGGAAACATATCCTCCTGGTCGAGGATATTATTGATAGCGGCCGGACGCTGAACCGCCTGGTGGAGTTGCTGGGCGCGCGCCGGCCGAAGAGCCTGGAGATCTGCGCCTTGCTGGACAAGGGACTCGCCGCCGGCGTGCTCGCGAAGCAGGCCCGTTTTCTGGGCTTCAAGGCGCCCAACGAGTTTCTCGTCGGATATGGACTGGACCACGCCGAGGACTTCCGCCACCTCCCCTTCGTGGCGAGCCTGGCGGACTGAAAGAACGCTGAAGCGCTGAAGGGCTGAAGCGTTTAAACGCAAAAGGATTACCATGGCCGACCGCATTCCGCCGCCGCCCCCGAAATTCTCCTGGGCCCGTCTCTCCAAGACGGTCGCCTTCTGGATGATCGTGATCCTGGTGCCGGTGATCTTCTTCCAGCTTACGGCCAAGCGGACCGGCGAGGCGCCGGAAATTCCGTACAGCGATTTCGTCGCCGCCCTCGAGCGCGGCAATATCCGCAAGGTCGAGATCGAAGACCTGCGCGACGTACGCGGCGAGTACAAGACGCCCGAGCACATCGGTACCCACGATGTGGTGCGCTTCACGATGCAGCTGCCCTTCGAGGCGTCGGAGACGTTCGCGCAGAAGCTGCGCGACGCCGGCGTGCCGATGAGCGCCAAGAAGGCGCGTCCCGGGATCATGGG
>JAYTEN010000084.1:0-8016 GCA_043735145.1 Gemmatimonadota bacterium
GCCGGCGACCCGCGGTATCGCTTTGTGAAAGGCGACATCGCCGATCGCGACGCGGTGGCGGGGCTGATGCAGGAAGGGTGCGACGCCGTGATCAACTTCGCGGCCGAGTCGCACGTGGACCGCTCGATCCTGTCGGCGGAGCCGTTCGTGCGGACCAACGTGCTCGGCACGCTGGCGCTGCTGGACGCGGCGCGCTCGGCGCCCCGCCGTTTCGTGCAGGTGTCGACCGACGAGGTGTACGGCTCGCTGCGGCCCGACGACGCGGCGTTCACGGAGTTGACGCCGCTCGATCCCAGCAGCCCGTACTCGGCGAGCAAGGCCGGCGCCGACCTGCTGGCGCTCGCGTACGCGCGGACCCACGGCATGGACGTCGTGATCACGCGCTGCTCCAACAATTACGGGCCCTACCAGTTTCCGGAGAAGCTCATTCCGCTGATGGTCACCAACGCGGTGGAGCGGCTCCCGCTGCCCGTCTATGGGGACGGGCGCCAGGTCCGGGACTGGATCCACGTCGAGGATCACTGCCGCGGCGTGCTGGCGGCGCTGGAACAGGGGACGACGGGCGAGGTCTACAATTTCGGTGGCAACGCCGAGCGCGAGAATATCGCCATCGTGCAGCGCATCGTGGCCGCCCTGCGCGTCCCCGCGTCGCTGGTCACGCACGTGACGGACCGTCCGGGGCACGACCGCCGGTATGCGATGGATGCGCAGAAGGCGCTGCGCGAGCTCCGCTGGGCGCCGCGGTGGACCTTCGAAGACGGTCTTGCGGCGACGGTGCAGTGGTATCTCTCGAATGAAACCTGGTGGCGGTCGGTGAAGGACGGCAGCTACCGGCAGTTCTATCATACCTGGTACGGGGAGCGAACGGCGTGAACGTTGCAGTCATCGGCACCGGCTACGTGGGGCTCGTCATCGGCGCGGGGCTGGCCGAGACGGGGAACAGCGTGGTGTGCGCGGACATCAGCGAAGCCAAGATCGCGCGCCTGAAGAAGAACGAGATTCCCATCTACGAGCCCGGCCTCGAGCCGCTGGTGGTGCGCAACCAGGACGAGGGGCGGCTCCGCTTCACCACCGACGTCGGGGAGGCGGTGCGCGCCAGCGACATCATCTTCATCGCCGTGGGCACGCCGCAGGACGAGGATGGCTCGGCCGATCTCACCCACGTGCTCGCGGTGGCCGATACCATCGGCCGCAACATGAACGGGACCAAGGTCGTCGTCACCAAGAGCACGGTGCCCGTCGGCACGGCGGAGAAGGTGCGCGGCGTCATCGTGTCGCGGACGACCCAGCCTTTCCACGTCGCGTCGAACCCGGAATTCCTGAAGGAAGGCGCGGCGGTCTCGGACTTCATGAAGCCCGACCGCGTGGTCATCGGCGTCGATCACCCCGACGCCGAACGGATGCTGGGCGAGCTCTATGAGCCCTTCGTGCGCCAGGGCAACCCCGTGATCTTCATGGACATCCCGTCGGCCGAAGTCACCAAGTACGCCGCCAACGCGATGCTCGCGGTCCGCATCACGATGATGAACCAGTTCGCGAACCTGTGCGAGAGGGTCGGCGCCGACATCCGCCACGTCCGCGCCGGTATCGCGAGCGACGAGCGCATCGGCAAGCATTTCCTGTATCCCGGGCCGGGTTACGGCGGCTCGTGCTTCCCCAAGGACGTGAAGGCGCTCTCGCGCACCGGGCGGCAGGTGGGCTTTGCCCTCGAGGTGCTCGAGGCGGTGGACAAGGCCAACGAGGCGCAGAAGGCGGTGCCGTTCGCGAAGCTCGAGCGGGCCCTCGGCACCGTGCAGGGGCGGCGCATCGCCGTCTGGGGCCTCGCCTTCAAGGCCCAGACCGACGACATGCGCGAAGCCGCGTCGCTGGTGCTGGTGGACAAGGTCATGGCCGCCGGCGGCACGGTGGTGGTGCACGACCCGCAGGCGATGCATGAGGCGCGCCGCCGGTTCGGCGAGCGCGTGAGCTATGCCGAGCACCGGTACGACGCCCTGGACGGCGCCGACGCGCTGGTGGTGCTGACCGAGTGGCAGGAATATCGCGTGCTCGACCTGGACGCCATGAAGAAGCGGATGAAGGGGAGCGTGATCATCGATGGCCGCAACCTGTACGATCCGGTGCGAATGCGCAGCCACGGGTTTACCTACGCGTCGATCGGGCGGCCCTAGATGCGCGTCCTGATCACCGGCGTGGCGGGATTTCTCGGGTCGCATCTCGCGGACCGGTTTCTTGCCGACGGCCACGAGGTGGTCGGGATGGACAATTTCATCACCGGGCGGCCGGAGAATACCGCGCACCTGGCGGGCAACCCGCGCTTCTCGTTCCACCAGGTGGACGTCACGAACTTCATCTTCGTGCCGGGCCCGCTCGACGGCGTGCTGCACTTCGCGTCGCCCGCGAGCCCGCGCGATTATCTCGAGCTGCCGATCCAGACGCTGAAGGTCGGCTCCCTGGGCACCCACAAGGCGCTCGGCCTCGCGATGGCGAAGAAGGCGCGCTTTCTCCTCGCCTCGACGTCCGAGGTCTACGGCGATCCGCTGGTGCATCCCCAGCCCGAGTCGTACTGGGGCAACGTGAATCCGGTCGGCCCGCGCGGCGTCTACGACGAGGCCAAGCGCTTCGCCGAAGCGATGACGATGGCGTACCACCGCCATCACGGCGTGGACACGCGGATCGTGCGCATCTTCAACACGTATGGGCCGCGGATGCGCCATCACGACGGCCGCGTGGTGTCGAACTTCATCGTGCAGGCGCTGAAGCACGAGCCGCTGACGGTCTACGGCGACGGCGGCCAGTCGCGCTCGTTCACCTACGTGGACGACCTGGTCGAGGGCATCACGCGGCTGTTCCACCGCGGCACCAACGATCCGACCAACATCGGCAACGACAAGGAGTTCACGGTGCAGCAGCTGGCCGACCGGGTGATCGCGATGACCGGGTCGCGCTCAGTCATCAGCCGGCTGCCGCTTCCGGAGGACGATCCCAAGATCCGGCAGCCCGATCTCACCCGGGCGCGCGCCACGCTGGGCTGGGAGCCCACGATCCCGCTGGAAGAGGGGCTCACGCGGACCATCGCGTACTTCCGGAGCGAAATGACGTGAGCCGGGTCCTCCTGACGGGCGCCGCGGGGTTTCTTGGCTCGCACGTTGCCGAGACGCTGATCGCGCGCGGCGACGAGGTCACCGGGCTCGACAACTTCGATCCCTTCTACGGGCGCGACGTGAAGGAGCGCAACCTCGAGGGGCTGCGTCGCGAGCCGAAGTTCCGCTTCGTCGAGGGCGACATCCGCGACGCGTCGCTGGTGCAGAGCCTGCTGGCGCCGGGCGACGTGGTCATCCACCTCGCCGCCAAGGCCGGCGTCCGGCCGTCGCTCGAGGATCCGCAGGGCTACGTCTCGACCAACGTGCAGGGCACGACGACGATGCTTGCCGCCGCGCAGGCGGCGGGCGTGAAGGCCTTCGTCCTCGCGGGCAGCTCGTCGGTCTATGGGGATTCCGCCCCGGTTCCGTTCCGCGAGGATTTCGCGGCGTTGGACCCGATCTCGCCCTATGCCGCGACGAAGCGCGCGTGCGAGCTGATCACGTCCACGTTCGTGCACCTCTACGGCATGCGCGCAATTTCACTGCGCTTCTTCACGGTGTACGGCGCGCGGCAGCGTCCCGACCTCGCGATCCACAAGTTCACGCGGCTCATCTCGAACGGGCAGCCGGTGACGATGTTCGGCGACGGCTCGATGGAGCGGGACCACACGTACGTGGACGACATCGTGCAGGGTGTGGTCGCGGCGCGCGATTGGGTGACGCAGGGCGGCGCGGCATTCGAGATCGTGAACCTGGGCGAGTCGCGCACCACGCGGCTGGACCGGCTCATCGAGCTCATCGGCCAGGCGGTGGGAAAGACGCCGATCATCGAGCGCAAGCCGATGCAGCCGGGCGATGTGCAGCGCACCAATGCCGACATCTCGCGGGCGCGCGCGCTCCTGGGCTACAAGCCGACCACGAAGGTGGAAGAAGGCATTCCGAAATTCGTCCGCTGGTACGAGGAGATTCATGGACGCCAGGCCTGACCATCTCGTCAAGAGCGCGCGTGAACGGATCGACGCGGGCGACGCATACGGAGCGATCCACCTCCTCAAGGAGCTGGTGGCCGCGGGGCAGGCGTACGCCGACGCGCACAATCTCCTCGGCCTTGCGCTGGCGATGGTGGGGCAGCGCGACGAAGCGCTGGGCGAGTTCGATGTCGCTCTGAAGCTCAACCCGCGGTACGTCGACGCGCAGCTGAACCGGGCGGTGACGCTGAGCGATCTCGGGCGCGGCGATGACGCGGCCAGGGCATTCGCCGAGGCCCAGACGCTCGGTGCCGTGGACCATACCGGCTTTCCGGCCCCGGCGGCGTCGCAGCTCGCGAACCTGCACGCCTCGCTGGCCGATGCCTACCTCGAGGCCGGCGGCCGGGCGCAGGCGATCGAGCAGCTCGAGGCCGCCGCGGCGCTGCGGCCCGAATTCGTGGACCTGCGCTACCGGCTGGCACGGCTCTATCTCGACGAGGGCCGGCTCGAGCCGGCGCGCGACGAGCTCGAGGCGGCGATCGCGCGGCGGCCGAAATTCGTGGATGCCCACGTCAGTCTCGGCATGGCGCACTACCTCCTGAAGGATCTCGCCGGTGCGCGGGGTTCCTGGGAACATGCCAGAACGCTTGCGCCTGACGATGTGCGGGTGGGCGCGTATCTGTCGTTGCTCCAACGCGTGGGCGGATGACCAGCATCCTTGGCGACTAGGCGGCTGGGCGGCGGGGCGGCCGGACTGCTGCTCGCGGCGGCCGCCGCGTGCAGCAGTCAGGCCGACCACGAGCGCCTCGGCGACCGTCGCTATGCGGAGCATGCGTGGATCGACGCCGTCGCCGAGTATCGGCTGGCGGCACGGCAGCATCCGCCCTCGCTGGAGCTGCGCGCCAAGCTGGGAGCGGCGGCGCTGCACGCGGGGGCGCTGGCCGATGCGGCCGCGGCGTACGCCGAGCTGGGCCATGCGGATCCGACGGCGGTGGCCGCCGCCGCCGAGGGGATGGTGCGCACGGCGCGGGCCGCGATCGGTGCGCGGGATGTGGCGACCCTGCGCGTCACGCTGGCGGAGCTGCTGAAGCTGGCGCCGGGTCGGCTGCCGGAGCTGGGTGGCGAGATCGCGGTCGGACTGGACGAGCGGCATGGCAAGGATGCGCCGGACCTGATTCTGGCGGCCGCCGCCGGGTCGACCGGCGCGCCCGCCGACTCGCTGATGGCGGTCTGGGCCGACGCCTTGGCGCGGGCGGGACGTTGCGACGTGGCGGCGCGCGCCTTCGACGCGCTGGTCCAGCGTGAATCCACGACGGGCGTCACCCGCGCGGCGCGCGGCGGCCTGGCGGGATGCCGGGTGGATGCCGGACGCGCGGCGCTGGCGGCCGGGCAGCTCGATCTCGCCGAAGAGCAGTTCCGCGGCGCGATCGCACTGGGCATACCCGACAGCGTCGTGCGGCTGGCCTGGGTGCTGATCGGCGATACGCGCTGGGCCAATGGTGACACCGTTGTCGCCATCGAGTCGTACCGGAAAGCAACGGTCGGCGCGGATGATGACAACCCGATTGCGCAGCGGGCCCGGGAGCAGCTTCGAAAGCTCACCGGAAACCCTGACACCTTATGAGGGTAGTTTGAAGGCTATGCTGAACATGTCACGTCTCACGGCTCCCGCCCTTGCGGGGCTTCTCGTGCTGGCCGCCGGCTGCTATCACCGCGCCGCCGGTCCGGCCTCGACGCTCGCGCCCGAAGCGCGGTACGCGCGGGCGATGCGCGACTTTCACGCCGGCCGCTACACCCGCGCCCAGACCGAGCTGCAGGGTCTGCAGTTCGACCTGCCGCCGCGTGACACGCTCCAGGGGCGGGTCCGCTTCTACCTGGCCGAGACCTATGCCGGGAACGACGAGATGCTCACCGCCGCGCGCGAGTTTCGCCGCGTCGCGGATGACTTTCCGTCCGACGCGCTGGCGCCCTTCGCGCTGTTGCGCGTGGGCGATCAGTATGCGCGGCTGTGGCGCCGCTCCGAGCTCGATCCCAGCCATGGGGAGACGGCGCTCGCCACGTATCACGAGCTCATCGGGAGGTACGCCGACACTCCCGCGGCGCAACGCGCCGAAGTGCGGGTCCGCACCATCCAGGAACAGTTCGCGCGGAAGGACTTCGACAACGGTGTCTTCTACCAGAAGCGGGGCGCGTACGACTCGGCGATCCTGTACTTCAGCGGCATGATCGCGAAGTATCCCTCGTCGGCGCTGGTGCCCGACGCCTTCATCAAGCTGGTGCAGTCGTACCGGGCCATCGGGTATCGCGAAGAGCTCGAGGAAAAGTGCGGGCACCTGCGACAGTATTTCGGGAGCCGCGCGGACGTGCGGCGCGAATGTGGCGACGGGACTGCTCGGCGGTAGCTTCGACCCGGTTCATCACGGGCACCTTATCGCGGCCGATCGCGCGGCCGAAGCGCTCGGACTCGACCGCGTCTGCTTCATTCCGTGCGCCCGGCAGCCGCTCAAGGCGCAGGATCCCGTTGGCACCAGCGAGCAGCGCCTGGCGATGCTCCGGCTCGCGATCGGCGGGTACGCGCGCTTCACGCTCGACACCCAGGAGCTCGAGCGGCCGGCGCCCTCGTACACGGTGGACACGCTGCGCCAGCTGCGCGCGCAGCGGCCCGACGAGCGCCTGGTGCTGATCCTCGGCGCCGATGCCGCCGCCGGCCTGTCGCGCTGGCGCGCCGCCGACGAAGTGGCGCGGCTGGCGGAGATCGCGGCGCTCACGCGACCCGGCGCGCCGGACGTGTCGTCGGCCTTCGTGAAGCACCTGGTGGCGACGCCGGCGATCGAGATTTCATCGAGCGATATCCGGGCGCGCTGCCTGACGGGCAAGAGCATCCGCTACCTGGTTCCGGAGTCGGTCGAGAAGTACATCGCGAAGTTCGGATTGTATTCGTGATGGTTCGAGAGGGCGACCACAAGGGTCGCCCCAACGTCATTCGATGAAGAGACAGATGGCCATTCAGCAGCTTGTGACGAAAGTGTTCGGGTCCCGGTTCCAGCGCGAGCTGCGCCAGATCCGTCCGCTCGTGGACGCGATTCACGCGGCCGAAGCGCGCCTCAAGGCGCTGTCCGACGCCGACGTGCAGGCGCAGACGGCGTCCTTCCGCGCGCGCATCCACGAGCGCACCGGCGAGCTGGAGGCGGCGGTCCAGCGGTTGCGCGCCGAGAAGCACGCCTGTGCCGACCCCGACCAGCGCGACGCGCTGGACCGCGAGCTGCTGGAGGCCGAGAAGGAGCTCCAGAAGGCCACGGCCGGGATGCTCGACGAGCTGCTGCCCGAGGCCTTTGCGACGGTGCGCGAGGCGTGCCGCCGGATGCTGGGGATGAAGGTGGACGTCACTGGCCACGAGCTCGTCTGGGACATGGTCCCGTACGACGTGCAGCTCATCGGCGGCGTCGTGCTGCACGAGGGCAAGATCGCCGAAATGGCCACCGGCGAGGGCAAGACGCTCGTCGCCACGCTCCCGCTCTACCTTAACGCCCTCACCGGACGCGGCGCGCATCTCGTCACGGTGAACGATTACCTCGCCCGCCGGGATGCCGAGTGGATCGGGCAGCTTTACGGATTCCTCGGCCTCACCACGGGCATCATCCAGCACGACCGGTCGCCCGCGGAGCGCCGCGCGCAATACTACTGCGACATCGCCTACGGCACGAACTCGGAGTTCGGATTCGATTATTTGCGCGACAACGGCATGGCCACGAACAAGGAGCAGCAGGTGCAGCGCGGATACTTCTTCGCCATCGTGGACGAGGTGGACTCGATCCTCATCGACGAAGCGCGCACGCCGCTCATCATCAGCGGCCCGGCCACGGTCTCGACCCATCAATACGATCGGCTTAAACCGCTCGTCGATCAGTTGGTGAAAAAGCAGAACATGCTCTGCAACCGTCTCGCCAGTGAGGCGAAGGACGTTTTCG
>JAYTEN010000085.1:0-20408 GCA_043735145.1 Gemmatimonadota bacterium
GTGTCGCGTGCG
This sequence comes from Gemmatimonadota bacterium, assembly GCA_043735145.1. GTDB lineage: Bacteria > Gemmatimonadota > Gemmatimonadetes > Gemmatimonadales > JACORV01 > DASXPG01. Next base: position 13 of record JAYTEN010000085.1, read on the forward strand.
CGCGCGGCGGGCTCCAGCTCGCTCACGTCGTAGCTCGCCTCGTGGTTCCGCCACGTGACCGGCCGGCCGTGAAACATCATCGGGTCCATGACGTGCTGGCGCAGCCACTTGCCTAACGTGCTGCCGGCGAGGGTCCGATAGCCCAGGCGCCGCGTCCAGGATCCCTGGTCGGCCGGCTGGATGCGCCCGGGCTTGGTGACTTCACGCTCGGTCTGCGCGTACGATACCGCGTGCGCGACCTCGAACGCCGGAGGATAGATATCGGCGTTGTGGAAGACGATCCCCGGGTTGGCCTGCACCCGTTGGCGGAAATAGCCCAGGTAATCGGCGACCGCGAGCGTCGAATCGAAGCGCTCCACCCGCGAATCGGTGGCCAGGTCGAGCGTCACATCGGCGATTACGCCGAGCGCGCCGTAGCCGCCGATGGCGCCGTAGAACAGCTCGGGATGTTCCTGCGGGCTGGCGCGCACCACCTGCCCGTCGGCGAGCACCAGCGTGATCGCGCGCACCGACGTCACCAGCGGCCCCCAGCCGATGTAGCGCCCGTGCGCGTTGACCGACAGCGCGCCGCCCACGGTGAAGGTGTTGTAGGTCTGCATGATCTTCACCGACAGCCCGTGCGGGTCGATCGCCTCCTGGACCTCGCGCCAGCGGGTGCCGGAGTGCACGGTGATGATCTTCGCGGCGGTATCGAGCGAGACGACGCCGTGAAAGTCGCGCAGGTCGAGCTGGAGGCCGTCGGGCGTCGCCGTCTGTCCGCCCATGCTGTAGCGCCCGCCCCCGATCGCGATGGGGCCCGGCGAGGCAGCCACCGCCCGCGCGATCTCGTTTACGGTGCGGGGCGTCATCACGCGTCGCATGGTAACCGGGTACATTCCGGTCACTTCATTGATACGCTGGCTGGAGTCGGGGAGCGCGGCCACGGGCACGGCGGGGACTCGCCACAGTCCGAGCAGGCTGACGGCCATGCCGAAGAACAGGATGCCGAGCAGGCTCCCGCCGGCCCGGCGCAACCACCGCTTCGCGTGCCGGCCGCGCGTGAGCGGCACCGTTTCCCCTTCTTTCGCCTTGCGGGAGCGAAACCATGGCATCAGACAGGACCCTTCGCTGGAGTGCCGTCGCCTTTTTCGTGCTCTTCGCCGTCGTGGTGGCGCTCGGGTACATCCCGCAGCTCAACGGGGCGACCGACCATGTCGCAATGTCGGCATCGGGCGAGCACCAGATGATGGGCCTCTACATGATCGGCACCGCCGACGACGTCACCCACGGGCTCACGGCGCTGCTCTTCCTCGGCGCCGCGCTGGTATCGGCCCGCGCGAGCCGGATGATCCTCACGGCGTTCGGCTGGTACTACGCGGTCGACGCCACGATCTACCTGGCGACGGGATTCCTCCAGGGCCACGCCTTCGTCTCGACCATCCTGTTGAACCTGCCGCACGTGGTTCTCAGCGGCATCATGCTGGCACTCGCGTACCGCGGCCGGGCGAACGTCCCGGCACCGGGCCTTCCGGCAGCCGCGTAAGCGGTCCATTCTTTACGCCAACCTCAGACCCGGAATCCAGAACCTCATGCCCCACCCGACGTATCGCCTCGTCACCCGCAGCGACCTCGACGGCATTGCCTCCGCCGCGCTCCTCAAAAGCAAGGGGCTGATCGAAGATATCCTTTTCGTGCACCCCAAGGATGTGCAGGACGGGAAGGTCGCGATCACCGATCGCGACATCACGACCAACCTCCCGTACTCACCGGCGGCGCACCTGTGCATCGACCATCACGCGAGCGAATCGTCGCGCCTGGGCGCCACGCCGAAGAACATGATCCTCGACCCCGATGCGCCGTCGGCGGCCCACGTCGTCTACCGGCACTTCGGCGGCGCCGGCGCTTTCCCCGGCATCCCTGCGTCGCTGCTCGACGCGGTGGACAAGGTGGACTCGGCGCAGTTCTCGAAGGAGGAGATCCTCGATCCCCAGGGCTGGGTGCTGCTCGGCTTCCTGATGGATTCGCGCACCGGGCTCGGCCGCTTCAAGGACTTCGGCGTCTCCAACTACAAGCTGATGATGTCGCTGGTGGACTATGTCGCCCGGATGGATGTGGACGAGATCCTGCGCCAGCCCGACGTCGCCGAGCGGGTGGCGCTGTACCGCGAGCATGCCGAGCCGTTCCGGGCGCAGTTGACGCGGTGCGCGAGCGTGCACCAGCACCTTGTCGTGGAGGACCTGCGGGGCGAGGACACCATTTACGCGGGCAACCGCTTCGTCCTGTATGCGGTGTATCCGGCGTCGAGCATCTCGATGCACGTCATGTGGGGGCGGAACAAGCAGAACACCGTCTTCGCGATCGGGAAGTCGATCCTCAACCGCACCTCGAAGACCCACGTCGGCAACCTGTGTCTCGCGCACGGGGGAGGCGGTCACGAGGCCGCCGGTACCTGCCAGGTGGAGAACGACCAGGCCGAAGCGGTGGGGGCGGAGCTGGTGAAGCAGATCGTCGCCGACGGCTGATACTGGGCGGAGGGGCGGATGGGCGGGCGGACGGATCGTCCGCCATGACAGGATGAGCGGCGCCGTGCGCTCCGCTCGCGGCCTGACCGTTAGCCTACGGTCCCCGGTCACCCTCCGGCAGCATCCCCCGCCGAGGCTTCCCGCCGCCCATGCCCCAGCGACGCCCTGAGGTAGTCGGCGTTCATGCGCGCGATGAACGCGACCGAGATCCCCTTGGGGCAGACCGCCTCGCATTCCTCGTGATTGGTGCACGACCCGAACCCTTCGGCGTCCATGCGCGCCACCATTGCGCGCGCCCGTTCATGGCGCTCCGGCTGGCCCTGCGGCAGCATCGCCAGATGACCGATCTTGGCCGCCGTGAAGAGCATCGCCGAGGCGTTGGGGCAGGCGGCCACGCAGGCGCCGCAGCCAATGCACGCCGCGGCGTCCATGGCGAGGTCGGCGTTTTCCTTGCGAACGGGCAGGGTGTTGGCGTCCTGTGCGCTGCCGATTGGCGCCGAAATGAAGCCGCCGGCGGCGATGATCCGGTCGAAGGCACCGCGATCGACGATGAGGTCCTTCACCACCGGGAAGGCGCCGGCGCGCCACGGCTCCAGCACCAGCTCGTCGCCGTCGGAAAAGCTGCGCATGTGGAGCTGGCACGTCGTGGTGCGCTGCCTGGGCCCGTGGGCCGAACCGTTGATGACGACGCCGCAGGCGCCGCAGATCCCCTCGCGGCAGTCATGGTCGAAGGCGATCGGGTCCTGGCCCTTCTCGATCAGCCCTTCGTTGACGACGTCGAGCATCTCGAGGAACGACATGTCGGGCGAGACGTCTCGCGCCTCGTACGTCACGAATCCGCCCGCCGCCCTCGCGTTCTTCTGACGCCACACCTGGAGCGTGATGTTCACTTGTAGCTCCGCGTGGCAAGGTGAACGTTCTCGAATATCAGCGGTTCGATGTTGCGCTTCGGCGGCGTGTTCTCGCCGGTGTATTCCCACACTGCGGCATGGCAGAAGCGCTCGTCGTCGCGCCGCGCTTCGCCGTCCTCGGTCTGGTACTCCTCGCGGAAGTGCCCGCCGCACGACTCTTCGCGCGCGAGCGCGTCGCGGCACATCAGCTCGCCCAGCTCGATGAAGTCGGCCACGCGGCCGGCCACCTCCAGCGACTGGTTGAGCTCGGCATTCTCGCCCGGCACGTTCAGGTTCTGCCAGAACTCCTCGCGCAGGGCGGGGAGCCTCTGGAGCGCCTGCTCGAGGCCGGCGCGGTTGCGCGCCATCCCGCACCGGTCCCACATGATGTGGCCCAGCTCTCTATGGAAGGAACTGGGTGTGCGCTTGCCCCTGATGCCCAGCAGCCGCGCCATGCGGTCCCGCACGCCCTGCTCGGCGGCCTTCACGTCGGGGTGATCGGCGTACGAGGCGCCCGGCCTGGTATCGGAGAGATAGTTGCCCATCGACGCGGGGATGACGAAGTAGCCGTCGGCGAGCCCCTGCATCAGCGCGCTGGCGCCGAGGCGGTTGGCGCCATGGTCGGAGAAATTCGCCTCGCCCAGCACGAAGAGGCCCGGCACCGTGCTCATCAGGTTGTAGTCCACCCACAGCCCGCCCATGGTGTAGTGGACGGCGGGGTAGATGCGCATCGGCTGGCGATAGGGATTCTCGTCGGTGATGCGCTGGTACATCTCGAAGAGGTTCCCGTACTTCTCGCGGATCGCATCTTCGCCCTGGCGCCCGATGGCGTCGGCAAAGTCGAGATAGACGCCGCGCCCGCCCGGGCCGACGCCGCGGCCCTCGTCGCAGACCTGCTTGGCGGCGCGGCTGGCGATATCGCGGGGCGCGAGGTTGCCGTAGCTCGGATACTTTCGCTCCAGGTAGTAGTCGCGGTCGGCTTCGGCGACCTGGCCGGGCGCCTTGCCGCAGTCTTCATTCTTCCTGGGGACCCAGACGCGGCCGTCGTTGCGCAGCGACTCCGACATCAGCGTCAGCTTGGACTGGTGCTCGCCGCTGACGGGGATGCAGGTCGGGTGGATCTGGGTGTAGCAGGGATTCCCGAAGCCGGCGCCGCGCTTGAAGGCGCGCCAGATCGCGGTGGCGTTGCAGCCCTTCGCGTTGGTCGAGAGGTAGAAGACGTTGCCGTAGCCGCCGGTCGCAAGGCACACCGCGTCGGCCATGTGGGTCTCGATCTCGCCCGTCGTCAGGTCGCGCACGATGATGCCGCGCGCCACGCCGTCCACCACGACCACGTCGAGCATCTCGTGGCGCGGATACATCCGCACCCGGCCGAGGCCGATCTGCCGCTCGAGGGCCTGGTAGGCGCCGAGCAGCAGCTGCTGGCCCGTCTGGCCGCGGGCGTAGAAGGTGCGCGAGACCTGCGCGCCGCCGAAGGAGCGGTTGTCGAGCAGCCCGCCGTACTCGCGCGCGAACGGCACGCCTAACGCGACGCACTGGTCGATGATGCGCACCGAGATCTCGGCCAGGCGGTGGACGTTGCCTTCGCGGGCGCGGAAGTCGCCGCCCTTGATGGTGTCGTAGAAGAGCCGCCAGACGCTGTCGCCGTCGTTGCGGTAGTTCTTGGCGGCATTGATACCGCCCTGGGCGGCGATCGAGTGCGCGCGGCGCGGGCTGTCCTGGTAGCAGAAGCACTGCACGTTGTAGCCGAGCTCGGCGAGGGCGGCCGCGCCGCCGCCGCCGGCCAGCCCCGAGCCGACCATGATCACCGTGTATTTCCGCTTGTTGGCGGGGTTCACGAGCTTCAGGTGGGCGAGGTGGGACTCCCACTTCTGCGGCAGCGGGCCTTCGGGGATGCGGGCGTCGATGTTCATCGCAGCACCCCGAACTGGACGCCGAGGGGAATCGCGATGTAGCCGAGGACGATCACGACGGTGAGGCCGACCGCCGCGACGCGGATGGCGCGCATGTAGCGCGGGTGGCTGACGCCGAGGGTGCGCAGCATGCTCCAGATCCCGTGGTTCAGGTGCAGTCCGAGCAGCAGCATCGCGGCGACGTATCCCCAGGCGACCACCGGCGCGCGAAAGGCGCTCACCAGGTTGTGGTAGGGATCGAGGTGCACGAAGTCGGGGTGCACGGTGCCGAGGGTGAAGTGCAGCAGATGATAGATGATGTACGCCAGCAGGAGCACGCCCGTCACCCGCATGGTGCGCGAGGAGAGCGTCGAGGCCTGCGGCTCCCACTTGCGGTAGCCCACCGGGCGCGCGGCCCGGCTCTCGATGGTCAGCGACGCGGCGGCCCAGAGGTGCAGGATCACGGCGACGATCAGCGTCCCCCGCGCGATCCACAATCCGGCGCCGTGCAGCAGCGAGCGGAGCATGAGCGCATACTCGTGCATCGCCTCGGGGCCGTTGGGGAGGAACATCTGTAGGTTGCCGGCCATGTGGCCGATCACGAACCCGAGCAGGATCACGCCGGTCACGGCCATCACGGCCTTCCGGCCGATGGTCGAGCGGAGTAATCCCGCCTGGGGGCGGGCCGGCGGAGAAGTCGTGGTGGCGGTCATGTCCCGAATAATCTCCGGGAGCTTGACCGCCACGCAAGCCAGTCCCTAAGCTACGGCACAATCCATGTCTACCGAACGCAAGATGATCATGGGGCTGGTGAAGGTCGTGGTGGCACCCGACGTCTTTGCCAGCCGCTGCGAAGGCACGCTCCAGGAGAAGGAAAAGGAGTACCTTGCCGCGAAGCAGCGGTCGGGGGAAATCCACCTGTCCGGGCCGATGAGCGACGGGTCGTTCGGCCTGGTGGTCTACGACGTCCAATCGCTGCGGGAAGCCGAAGAGCTGGTCGAGGCGCAGCCGATGGTGAAAGCCGGGCTCCTCTCCGTGGAGCTGCGGGAGATGTTTGCGGTCACGTATGGGTGAGAAGTGCGTAGTGCGTAGTGCGTAGTGAGCGCTCTTCCTACGCACTACCTGCTCGGGGAGGAAGCACCTCATGGATCAGGACCGCATCAAGGAAGATCTCAAGCCCGCCGGGTTCACCGGCGCGTCCACGGCCCTCATGGGCACCGCCGGCGGCCTGATACCCGCGGCGGTGCACTCGGTGCTCGTCGGCGGGAGCATCCTGTCCTTTTCGTGGATGCTCACGACCGACGTCGCCACCGTCGCGGCCATCGGCATCGGGCAGGGCATCGCCGCCGCCGCGGTCGCGCTGGCGCGCGGCAAAGGCCAGTTCTACATCAGCCCCCGGCGCGGATTCTTCGCCTCCCTCGGCGTCGGCCTGTTCAACGGGATGATGTACTTCGTGCAGATGGCCGTCCCCGGCACCGAGCTGGGCTGGACCATCGACCTGCTCATCCTGGGCGCGGTGGGCGCCGCGGCGGGCTATCTCGCCGTGAAGGTCCCGGCGCGCGAGCCGCAGGTCTTCTGATGTCGGACCTCGACTCGCCGGCGAACAGGAAGCTCATCGTCGTCGGGGACCGCGTGCTCATCGCGCCCGAAGAAGGCGAGGAGCGCACCCGCGTCGGGCTCTACCTGCCGCAGTCGGCCATCGACACGCTGGCGGTGCAGGGCGGCCGCGTCCTGGCGACAGGCCCCGGCACGCCGATGACGGAGCCCGCGTCGCTCGACGAGGAGCCCTGGAAGATCGGCCAGCGCGCCGGCGCGCGGTTCATGCCCATGCAGGCGCGCATCGGCGACTACGCGCTCTTCTTCCGCAAGGCGTCGGTGGAGATCACCTTCGAGGACAAGAAGTACCTCGTGGTCCCGCTGGCCGCGATCCTCGTTCTCGTCAGGCATCCCGAGAACGACGTCGAGTGAAGTTTCCGCATCCGCTGGCGCTGCTCACGGGCTGTATCGCCCTGGCCGCGGCGCTGACCTGGGTGCTCCCCGCCGGTTCCTACGATCGCCACCGGGACGAGGCCACGGGCCGCGACGTCGTCGTCGCCGGCACCTATCATCGCGTCCCCGCGGCGCCGGTCACGCCCTTCCAGGCGGTGGTCGCGGTGCCGAAGGGCATGGCCGAGGCCGCGCAGGTCATCTTCTTCGTGCTACTGGTCGGCGGCGCGTTCGTGGTCGTCGATCGCACCGGCGTCCTCGGCCGGGCCACCGGCGCGCTGGCCGTGTCGCTCCGAGGCCGTGCCGGGCTGGTGATCCCCATCGTGGCGGTCTTTTTCGCCACCGGCGGCGCCCTCGAGAACATGCAGGAGGAGATCATCCCGCTGGTGCCGGTGCTGCTGCTGCTCATGACCCGCCTGGGCTTCGACCCCCTGGTGGCCGTCGCGTCGAGCCTCGGCGCGGCGGCCGTCGGCTCAGCCTTCAGCCCGATCAATCCCTTCCAGGTCGGTATCGCGCAGAAGCTCGCGCAGCTGCCGCTCCTCTCGGCGTGGCAATTCCGCACCGTGTTCATGCTGATCGCGCTGACCCTGTGGATTGCGGCGACCATTCGATACGCCCGGCAAACCCGAGTCGCCGTGGCAGGAATGCCGACGGATTCGGCGCTGGGGGAGGACTCGGCGCTCAGTAGCAGGGATGTCGTGATACTCTCCCTCGTGCTCATTACGTTTGCGACGTTCGTTTTCGGCATCCTCAGGCTCGGCTGGGACTTCGACCAGCTGGCGGGACTCTTCTTCGTGATGGGTTGCATCGTCGGGCTCGTCGGCGGGCTGCGGATCAGCGGGACGGCCGCGGCGTTCGCCGAGGGGTTCGCCTCGATGGCGTACGCCGGCGCGCTCATCGGCTTCGCCCGGGCCATCTTCGTGGTCCTGAACGAGGGCCGGATCATCGACACGATCGTGAACGGCATCTTCACGCCGATGGCCCATCTCCCCCAGGCCATCGCGGCGATCGCGATGATGATCGCGCACGTCGGCGTCCACGTCCCGGTGCCGAGCGTGAGCGGCCAGGCGGTTCTCACCCTGCCCGTGCTGGTGCCGCTGTCGGACCTGATGGGCCTCCAGCGCCAGGTCACAGTGCTGAGCTACCAGTTCGGCGCCGGCCTCGGCGATCTGCTGACGCCCACCAACGGCGCGCTGATGGCGGTGCTCGCCGCCGCGGGCGTGCCGTACGGCCGGTGGCTCCGCTTCGCCGGCCTGCTGACCCTGCTGCTCCTCGGCCTCGGCGCCGTCGCCCTGCTTCTCGCCATCGGGAGTCACCTCGCGTGAGCGCCCCCCCCCTGCTCGTGACGGCCGCCGACGGCGCCCGCGCCTCGATCTATTCGTTAGGCGCCCAGGTCGCCTCGTGGGTTCCGGCGGGCGACAGCGAGCAGTTCTTCACCGCGACCCACGCCCCGGTGGGCGAGAAGGCCTTCAAGGGCGGCGTGCCGGTCTGCTTTCCGCAGTTTGCCGGCGGGCCGCTGCCGCAGCACGGTTTTGCGCGCGACACCGAATGGACGCCCGCGGGGCAGGGCGAGGGCTGGGCGGCGATGCGCCTCACCGAGGCGGGGCCGATGTCGGGGCGCTGGCCCCACCCCTTCGTGCTCGAGCTCCGGGTCGAGGTTGGCGGCCCCCGCATCGAGATCAGCCTGTCGGTCGAGAATCCCGGCGCGCGCGCGTGGTATTTTACCGGAGCGTTGCACACCTATCTCCAGGTGGACGACATCGCGCGCGTCTCGGTCGACGGCCTGGGGGGCCGGTCGTACCTGGACAAGACCCGTGGTGGCCGGGAGATGGTGCAGCGCGACGCGGCGCTCCGCCTTACGGAAGAAACCGACCGGGTGTACCTTGGCGCGCCATCGCCGGTCACGCTGCGCGACGGGTCGCGCGCCGTCGAGATCACCGCCACGGGCTTTCCCGATGTCGTGACCTGGAATCCATGGTCCGGGGCCGAGGCGCGGTGGCCGCAGTTCGGCGCGGACGACTATCGCCGCATGATCTGCGTCGAGGCCGCGGTGGTCGGCACTCCCGTTTCGCTGGAACGCGGACAACGCTGGAGCGGCAGCCAGGCGCTCCGCGTACTCCCCTGATCGTGCCATCGCCAAAGTGAGGCAGCCAAGATGCGCCTGATCCGCCCGCTGCTCGCCCTCGCCTGCGCCGCGCTCGCCGCGGCTGCCTGCTTCAGTGACGAGCCCGCTCCCGCCACCAGCGTCGCCCTCAAGCTGCTGCCTCCGAATGGCGGCACCGCCTACATCGCCATCGACACGATGGGAAAGATCATGGGCGGCCACGCCAGCGGCGGCGATGCCCCGACGGTGCGCGAGGACACGGCCAGCATCCCCCGGGCCGACGCCGCCGCGATCTTCGCGGACGTGCGGGCCCTGGGCGACACGCTACTGTCGCGGACGCCGGGGAATTTCGACGAGCCGCCGGGCTCGACCGAGATCGCCGTGCTCTTCGGCGACGGGTCGCAGGCGCGCATCGTCTGGCCGACCGACAGACCCCATCCCGACGCGCGCGTCAATGCGCTCGCGGCAAAGCTGCTGGGGCATCGCACCCCGAGCTGGTAGGCAGACAGCCGCAACCTACGCGATGCGCTTCGGCCCATCCCCGCGCATGAAGAGGACGCTGGTCTTCGCGGACCCGAGCTGCGACTGCACGATGTTGACCTGATCGCGGTAGAGCTCGAAGAGCACACCGTTGCGCACCCGCAGTCCGGAAGGCGCCACGTTGCTACCGGTCTCGATGCACACCCACACCACGTTGCCCGCCCTTCGCACGCCGCACCACCGCAGCGGCACCTCGTGGCCATCCGCCGCGGCGAGGCCGAAGTGGGCGCGCAGGTAGATCTCGGCCGCCGCATCGCTCACCGCCGCCGCGGCGGGTGCGGGAGCCGTCGCGGGCAGGCCCAGGACCGCGCGGCCGAAATCGTCTTCGAAAATGCGGATCGTGGCGCGCACGACCCGGGAGCCGGGTTGGTATGCCAGCTCGGTGATCGTGGTGTGCATCGGATGGGCCACGGCGGGCGACGCCGCCAGCAGTATCGCGAGAGCTGCCAGCACCGCTGAGGCCCGCATCCGCACTCGGGGGACCACACCGCGCGCCGCTACCACGGCGCACGCTGCACGGCCCAGCGCGAGGCCACCAGCGCCACGACGCAGGACACGGCCACGATGCGCAGCCGCAGCGGGCCCGGCGCCGCCGCCGGAAGCGGCACGCGCGACAGCACGGCGTCCAGCCCGAAGAGGAGCGCCGCCGCCGCCATCAGCACGACGATCTGGCCCATCTCGATGCCGATGTTGAAGCCGAGCAGCGGCACGGCGATGTGGTCCATGAAGAGGCTCGACAGGTACGATGCGAAACCGGCCCCGTGCACCAGCCCGAAGACGCCCGCGAAGACCGGACGATACCGTCCCCCCCAGGGCGCGAGGCTGCGGTCGCGCACCAGGATGTTCTCGACGGCCGTGAGCGCGATCGTCACCGGGATGAGGAACTCGATGACCGGCAGCGGGAAGGCGACGAGGTGCGTCACCGCCAGCGCCAGCGTCACCGAGTGGCCCACCGTGAACGCGCTGATGACCCACAGGCTCTGGCGCCAGTCGCGCGGGCGGTAGATCGCCGCGAGGGCCAGCAGGAAGAGGATGTGGTCCATCGCCTCGACGTCGGTGATGTGCCGGAAGCCGAGCTCGACGAACGTCAGGAGCTCGCTCATCGCGCGGCCACGCGGCTCGCGGCACCCCGCGCGTGCGCGAGCGCCACGTCGATGGCCGCGCGGTGCCGCTCGAAGACCGGGTCCCTGGTGCCGAGCCGCAGGGCGCTGTCCATCGCGACGCGCGCGTCGGCGAGACGCCCCTGCGTGAAGCGCGCCCACGCGAGCGCATCGTAGCCGTGCACGTCCTTCCGGCTGCGCAGTTCCGCCTCGGCCTTCCGCGCGATGAGGTCCACCGACCGGCCGTGATCGAGGAGAAACAGTTCCCATTGCCGGTGCACCGGGCCGTCCTGGCTCGTCACCGAGAGCTCCATCACGCGGGCGAGCTCCTCGGCGCGGTCGGCTTCGCCGAGCGCGGCGTGCGCGTCGCTGAGGACGCCGAGGGTGGCGGGATCCATGACGCGCCCGATGACGTCTTCTCCGTAGCGCACGGCGGCGCGATAGTCGCCGCGCGCGAGATTCAGGCGCGCCATCGCCGCCAGCAGCCGGTAGTCGCTCGGCGACAGGGCGAGTCCCTCGCGATACCACCGCTCGGCCGAGTCGGGCTGGCCGGCGCGCGACTCCAGGTCGCCCAGGCGGAGCGCGAACCAGGCGACCGTTTCCCGGGGCAGGTGCTTCATGCCGCGCGCGTCGGTCCAGGCGTTATGCAGGAGATAGCGGGCCTGGCGCACCTGGCCATGCAGCTCGGCCCAGCGCGCGAGCCGCGGCGCGACGTCGAGCTTGTGGGCATCGGCGCGCAGGCCTGCGAAGATCGTGTCGGCCATCGCATAGCGCCCGGTCTCGAAGGCAATCTCGCCCAGCATGGCTCGATGCGAGGGCACCCACGGCTCGATGATGGCCAGCGACTCGGCGGCCACGATCGCCTCGTCGAATCGGTGCTGCGCGAGCAGCGCCGTCGCGAGGATGCCGTAGGCCGGCGCGTTGTGGTCGGTGCGCATCTGGAGGGAGCGCCGCGCCAGCGACTCGGCGCGGATGTTGTCGTCGTAGGCCCCCGTTTCGCGGGCATGCTGGAGATACAGCCGGGCCAGCGTCGCCCGGTCCTGCGCGCCGTGCGGGTCGAGGGCGACCTTGGCGGCGTAGAACTGGATGTCGGCTTCGTGAATCGCGAGCTCCTGCGCCGCCGCACTGTCGGCTGCGGCACGGGCGTCGCGGGTGTCGCGGGTGGCGGCGAGCTGCCGCGCACCCGTGACGATACAGGCTGCCGCCGCGACCATGACGAGTACGGCCCCTGTCCCGCGTGTCATGCTAGTTCTTCGCCGAGAGATACGGGAAGACGGTGAGGAACGGGTGGTCGTTGGCGCCCACGTTGTCGGTGCGGAAGGCTGCCGGCAGCGCGTTGTTGGCATCGAGCAGCGTGCCGAAGGTCGCGGACAGTCCCGCGTCCACGACGTCGTCGCTCAGGTTGCGGCCCCCGTAGCCGTTGGCGAGCGCCCAGGTGAGCCAGCCCGACGTGTTGGCGGCCTTGTTGAGCTGCACGATGAGCATGTCGGGGAGCAGCACGCTCGACAGGGTCTGCGCCAGCGTCGCGGAGCGGCCGAAGCTGGTGACAAACGCCTCGAGCTCGGTCTTGTGATTCGCCACGTCGGTGGACGGCTTGCCGGCGTTGTGGAACGAGTGGCTGCGCTTGGCCAGGAAGACTTCACTTACCAGCGGGTTGCCCAGCCGGTCGACCTGGTTGTAGACGCGCGTCGGGTTCGGTGTGGTCGTATCGTTGCTGTCGCTGCACGCGCCGGCCGCGAGGCTCAGCACGAGCGGCGCGGCAACGAGGACGAGTTTCTTCAGCTGCTTCATGGATAGGGCTCCTGGTTCGGTGCGAGGTTAACGGCTGATGGTGCCCCAGACACCGATCTTCCCGGTGCCGAGCATCGACTTGGGCATCTCGACGACGAACGCCAGCGCGTTGTAGCCCGCGAGGTAGTTCACGGCCGAGCCCGCGGGGCGGAATCCGTTGGCGCCCGGCGTGCCGGTGTTGCAGCCACTGGCGAGCGGCCCGGTGGCGGGCTTGCGGTCGGGGATGATGCAGAAGAACTGCTCGAGGTCGAGGAAGAACGGATCATCGCGCACGCCGGCGTAGAGCTTCACCACGCCGCCGGTCAGGGTCGTGTTGATCGCCCCGCTGATGGTCGGGGCGGCCGAGACGACGGTGCTCTGGGCGCCCGTCATCGCGGGAGCCACGGGGCCGCGCATGTCGATGGTCTGGCTGGTCGAGGAGCCGGTCGCCGTGAACTGGATGACCTTGTCTTCGACGCCGTCGCCGGTGTTGTCGATCTTCAGCTGGTAGAGCAGGTCGGGATCAAAGGCCGCCGAGGTCGACTGGGCCGGCGTGAGCGGCGAGCTCGTCGTCATGACGAGCACGATGTTGTTGGTGTCCGCCGCCGGGAAGGCATAGACGTCGTTGACGTCCATGCGCGGACTCAGCTCGACTTCGGGGGTGTCCTGGTGGTCGGAGCCGCGCAGGGTGCGCAGCGCCGTGGCCGTTCCGAGGCCGGCAATCGCCAGCAGGGCCAGCGCCTTGGCGCCGCGGCTTCGGAAGGGGAATCGCATCATCATGTTGCCTCCGCGAGGGTGAGTGAGGGGGCCGGTTGGCGGCCCGATCACCCTCTCTACGCCGCTGCGCGGTAGGCGGATTGGTCGAGAATACAAATCCGGGGCGGCGGCGGCGGCGTAGACTGTTTGTATCGCACACAGGCGGGACGTACATTCGAGCCGAATGCACAGCGTCGTCCGCGGCAGAGATAGAACCAGTCGTGTGGCCGTCCGTGGCCGATAGCCCCGGAGCGGTAAGCGATAGCGCGCTCGCCGAACGCATGGCGGGCGGCGACGAGCGGGCCCTCGCCGCGCTGTATGACCGGTACGGGGCGATCCTCTTTGCGCTCGCGTACCGCATCCTGGGCAACCGGGATGATGCCGACGAAGTCGTGCTGGAAACATTCACCCAGGCATGGAAGGGCGCGGCCACGTATTCCGGCAGCCGCGGGACGGTCGCCGCCTGGCTGGTCGTCCTGGGACGAAGCCGTGCGCTCGACCGGCTGCGCGCGCGGGGACGCCACACCAGCGCCGTGGAGCGCGCCGCGGCATCGGCGCCGGTGGGAGAAACGCCGGGCATGGGCCAGCCGGCGGACGACCCCTCCCGGCGCGGCGAGCTGGCCGAAGGTCGCAATGCGGTGCTGTCCGCGCTGAAGGAGCTGCCCGATGCCCAGCGTGACTGCATCAGGCTGGCGTACTACGACGGGCTCACCCAGACCGAGATCGCCGCGCGACTCTCCGAGCCGCTGGGCACGGTGAAGACGCGGATGCGCCTCGGCATGATGAAGCTCAAGGAGATACTGATTCCCATGGCGGCGGAGTACAACGCGTGAACGAAGAGCTCCAGGCACGCGCCGCGGCCTACACCATCGGGGCGCTCGAGCCCGACGAGGCACGCGCCTTCGAGGCGCAGCTCGCGGACCGGGCGGACCTTCAGGCGCTGGTGCGCGAGCTGCGGGAAGTGTCGGCGGCATTGGCCTCCGGCGCGCCCGCGCTCATGCCCGACGCGGGACTGCGTGCACGGGTGCTCGCCGCCGCCCGCGCGCCGTCGTCCTCCTCCTCGTCCGCCGCGGTGATTCCGATTTCGGCGGGCCGCCGCGCGCTGCCGGCCGGGCTGGCCTGGGCCGCGATGATCGGCGCCCTGCTGCTGGCGGGGGTGCAGACCATTCGCGTGCAGCGCCGCAATGCCGTGGTGGCGTCGCTTTCTGCCGACGTCGACAATATTTCCCGGCGCCGCGCCGTCCTCGAGGAACGACTGGACGCGATTCTCGACGGCCACACCACCATGAACGTCATCCAGCCCACCGGTGCCGACAACCGGCCCCGCTACGGCGCCCAGGTATTCTGGCGCGCCGACCAGCAGACCTGGCTGGTGCACGTCTTCGATATGCCGAGACTGCCCGCCGGCTCGGTGTATCAGCTGTGGTATGTCACGCCGACGCTGAAGATCTCGGCCGGTGTATTCGAGGTGGACAGCCTGGGCCACGGCATCAAGCTGCTGCACCTGCCGCCCGACGCCCGCGGCGCCACACTGGCGGCCATGAGCGTGGAGCCGGGTCCACAGGGATCGGCGCAGCCGACCGGTCCGATCGTGCTGGCGGGAGCGGTACGCACCGAATGACCGCGATACCGGCGGGAAGTGTCACGCAGGTGACCAGAGGGAGCCACATCCAATGAAGACGCGACATGGTGCGCAGGTGGTGATCGCCGTCCTGGCACTCGCGGGCTGCCATAGCGGCGACCCCGGCACGCCGCCGGCGCCGGTGCGGTCGTCCGCGCCCTCCACCGGTCCGGGGCCGAACGCCGTGGCGCCGGTGAGCCCCGCGGACGCGCCCGTCACGCGCATGCCGGCGGGTCCGAACCTCTATACGCGCCTGGGCGGCGTGGACGCGATCCGGGCCGTGGTGCACGACTTTGTCGGGCGCGTGGCGGCCGACGACCGCATCAACGCCTTTTTCCGCGGCGTCGACATCCCGCATCTCGAGCAGATGCTCACGGAACAGATCTGCTCGGCGAGCGGCGGGCCCTGCCGCTACACGGGGAAGGCGATGCGCGAGGTGCACACCGGGATGAACCTGACCGACGACCACTTCAACGCGCTGGTGAGCGACCTGGTGGCTGCCCTGGATCGATTCAATGTGCCCGCCCGCGAGAAGAGCGAGCTGCTCATGGCCCTTGGTTCGCTGAAACCCGACATCGTTGGTCACTAGCCGCGAGACAAGCTGCAAGGGAGGCTGAAGCTCGACGGCTGAAGCGGCTTGAAGCGATCAGCAGAGCAGCAAAGTGGGCCCTCGTCGCTGGCGACTCGGGCCCACTTTCATCTTCCACCTTCAGCCTCCCTTGAACCCTACAGCTTGGGCCCGGTAACGCCGGTCTGATTCTGGTACTTGCCCTTCTTGTCCTTGTACGAGATCTCAGGGGGCTCGTCGCCCTCGAAGAAGAGCACCTGTGCGATCCCCTCGTTCGCGTATACCTTCGCGGGCAGCGGGGTGGTGTTCGAGATCTCCAGGGTCACAAAGCCTTCCCACTCCGGCTCGAAGGGCGTGACGTTGGTAATGATGCCGCACCGCGCGTAGGTGGACTTGCCGACACAGATGGTCAGGACGTTGCGCGGGATCCGGAAGTACTCGACCGAGCGGGCCAGGGCGAAGGAGTTGGGCGGGACGATGCAGACCTCGCCCTCGTACTCGACGAAGCACTTGGGGTCGAAGGCCTTGGGGTCCACGATCGCCGACAGCGCATTGCTGAAGATCTTGAACTCGCCGGCGACGCGCATGTCGTAGCCGTACGACGAGACCCCGTACGAAATGCAGCCCTGCCGGACCTGCCGGTCGGCAAAGGGTTCGATCATGCCGTGATCGCGCGCCATCTTCGTGATCCAGCGGTCCGACTTGATGCTCATGCGTTTCCCGGGCGAAAGGTCGCGCAAAGTATAGCGAATTTCTTGAAATCCGCTTGGGGCGTCTTTACTATTCCAAGGCTCGCGGCCAGCATCGCCCCCACAACGCGCCGCGCGCTCAATAACGGACCGCCGGAGAACGACTTGCAGTCCTACGTCCCGCTGCTGATGCTGATCGCCTTTGTCATCGTGAACGCGGTGGGGATCGTCGTGCTGTCGCACATCCTCTCGGCGTCGCGCCCGACCGCCGTGAAGGAGCAGCCCTACGAGTCCGGCATGCCGCCGCTGGGCAACGCCCACGCGCGGTTCGACATCAAGTTCTACCTCATCGCCGTCATCTTCATCGTCTTCGACATCGAAGTCGTGTTCATGATCCCCTGGGCCATCTCCTTCCGGCAGCTCGACCTGTTCGGCCTGGGGGTGCTCGGCGGGCTCATCGAGATGGGCGTCTTCGTGGGCATCCTGCTGGTCGGCTACATCTATCTCATCAAGCGTGGAGCGTTCGAGTGGACGTGAAGCACCCCGACACGAGCGTCATCACCAGCTCGCCCAACTGGGTCACGACGCGCCTCGACTTCCTGGTCAACTGGTCGCGCAAGAATTCGCTCTGGCCGATGCCCTTCGGCACCGCCTGCTGCGCCATCGAGTTCATGGCCACCGCGGCGAGCCGCTACGACATCGCGCGCTTCGGCATGGAGCGCCAGGCCTTTTCGCCCCGCCAGTCCGACGTGCTGATCTGCGCCGGCCGGCTGCCCTTCAAGCTGGCCCCGGTGATCCGGAAGATCTGGGACCAGATGATGCAGCCCAAGTGGTGCATCTCGATGGGCGCCTGCGCCTCGACCGGCGGCATCTTCGACAACTACGCGATGGTGCAGGGCATCGACACCATCGTGCCGGTGGACGTCTATGTGCCCGGCTGCCCGCCCCGGCCCGAAGGCCTGCTCTACGGCATCATGATGCTCCAGCAGAAGATCATGGGCGAGTCGGTCTTCGACCCCTCGCTCCGGGTCGAAAAGCTGGCGTCGGCCCAGGGACTGTACCTGCCCGCCGAGACGGTCGACGAGATCTCCGAGCCGTTCGGCAACTCCGTGTCGCAGACCCGCTCGGCCTGACGTGACCGCCCCGGCAGCCTCCGCGCAGAGTCCCACGGCCCTGGCCCTGCGGACCGTATTCGGCGACGCCATCGGCCGCGCCGGCGTCTCCTGCGGCGACACCAGCGTCGTGGTCGCCAAGGCCCGCGCCCACGAGATCCTCGGCTGGCTCAAGTCCGACGCGGGCCAGCGCTTCAACTATCTCATCGACGTCACGGCGGTGGAGTTCCGCGACCGCGAGTTGCCGCTCGAGGTCGTGTACCATCTCTGGTCGCTGGACCGGAAGGCCTTTCTGCGCGTCAAGATCGAGCTCGACCGCGCCGGCCCGCTGGTAGTGGACTCGGTCGTGGACCTCTGGAACGGCGCCGACTGGATGGAGCGCGAGGTGTGGGACATGTTCGGGATCCGCTTCACCGGGCATCCCGACCTGCGCCGCATCCTGATGTGGGAGAACTATGCCGAGGGTCACCCGCTGCGGAAGGACTTCCCGCTGCGCGGCCGATTCAGCCGCGCCGAGCAGACGCGGCGCGCCCTCTCCGACGAACTCGAGAAGCATTACTCCATGGAAGAGCTGTCCATGACTGATGCGGCGCCCCTGCTGCCACTGGACATGAGGGACGGTGGGACGGTGGGACAGGGGGACGGGCCCTGATGGCGACGCGCACCGTGACCTACGAGCTGGGCACCACCGGCGTCGACGCGCGGGGCAATCCGGTCCGCCATCCGCTGGGCGTCGCCGCGACCGAGCCGGCGATGGACACCGACCACATGCTGATCAACATCGGCCCCCAGCACCCGGCCACGCACGGCGTGCTGCGGCTGGTGGTCGAGCTCGACGGCGAAGTGGTGGTGCGCGTGATCCCGCACGTCGGTTACCTGCACTCGGGCTTCGAGAAGCTGGGCGAGTACCGCCACTACAACCAGATCATTCCGCTGACCGACCGCACCGACTATCTCGCCGCGATGTCGAACAACGTCTGCCTGGCGCAGGCGGCCGAGAAGCTGATGGGGATCGAGATCACCGAGCGCTGCCGCGTGCTGCGCGTGATCGCCTGCGAGATCTCGCGCATCATCTCCCACTGTGTCTGGGCCGGCACCACCGGCATCGACATCGGCGCCTTTACCGTCTTCCTGTGGCTGTTCCAGGAGCGCGAGCGCCTCTACACCTTCATCGAGCACTGGACCGGCGCGCGCATGACGACGTCGGTGACCCGCGTCGGCGGCATGATGGCCGATGTGCCCACCGGCTGGGTCGAATCGCTGCGCAGCTGGTGCCAGGCCTTCCCGAAGGTGCTGGACGAAGTCGAGACGATGCTGTCGAAGAACGCCATCTGGCTCGGCCGCAACGTGGACGTCGGCGTGATCAGCGCCGAAGACGCGATCAACTGCTCCCTCTCGGGGCCGATGATCCGCGCCTCGGGCGTGGCGTACGACCTGCGCAAGGACCGCCCCTACCTCGGCTACGAGACCTACGACTTCGAGGTCCCGGTCGGCGAGAACGGCGACTGCTACGACCGCTACCTGGTGCGGATGGAAGAGATGCGGCAGTCCACGCGCATCATCCTCCAGGCCCTGGACCGGCTCGATACGCTGACGGACGCGCCGATCAACGTCGCCAACCCCCGCGTTATCCTGCCGCCCAAGACGCGCGCGATGGGCGACATGGAAGCGATGATCTTCCACTTCAAGCAGGTGATGGAAGGCATCCCGGCGCCGGTCGGCGAGGCCTACAGCGCCGTCGAAGGCCCGCGCGGCGAGCTGGGCTACTACTTCGTGTCCGACGGCTCGGCCAAGCCGGTGCGCTGGCGCATCCGGCCGCCCGCCTTCATCAACCTCGCGGCGCTGCCGAGAATGGCCGAGGGACATGTGCTGAGCGATTTGATCGCCATCAATGCCAGTGTGGACATCGTCATGGGAGAGGTCGACCGGTGAGTCAAGTCGCCAAGTCGCCAGGTCGCCAGGGGGACCTGCCGCGGGTCTTCGAGGGGGAAGGGCGCCGGGAGCTCGATGCGCTCCTCGCCAAGTACCCGACGAAGATGGCCGCGCTGCTGCCCGCGCTCTGGATGGTGCAGCGCGCCCACGGCTGGATCTCGCCCGAGGGACTGCTCGAGACGGCCCAGGTGCTCGACCTGACGCCCGCCTACGTGAAGGGCGTCGTCACCTTCTATACGATGTACCACCAGCATCCGGTCGGGAAGCACTTCGTCCAGGTCTGCACGACGACGCCGTGCAACATCTGCGGCGCCGAAGCGGTGCGTGACGCCTTCCTCAAGGCGACGGGCGCGAAGCGCCTCGGCGAGACGAGCCCCGACGGCAACTGGACCATCATCGAGGTCGAGTGCCTCGGTGCCTGCGGCTTCGCGACTCCCGTCCTGGTGGACGACGACTTCGTCGAGAGCCTCACGCCGGACAAGGTCCCGGCCCTCGTCGCGCGGTACCGGTAAATGGGATACCCACACCAGAGTCATCCGAAGGAAACGGTCGTCCTCTCGCAGTACTTCGGGGACGCTGAGGCGCGTAGCTACGACGGCTGGGTCAAGCGTGGCGGCTACCAGGCGCTGCCCGCGGCCCTCGCCATGTCGCGCGACGCGGTGATCGACATCGTAAAGGCGTCGGGGCTGCGCGGACGCGGCGGCGCGGGCTTCCCGACGGGGCTCAAGTGGAGCTTCATGCCGAAGGAAGTGAAGCAGCCCCACTACCTCTGCTGCAACGCCGACGAGTCGGAGCCGGGCACCTTCAAGGATCGCGAGATCATGCGGTGGACGCCGCACGCCCTCCTCGAGGGCTGCGCCATCGCGTGCCACGCCATCGGCGCCGACGTGGGCTACATCTACATCCGCGGCGAGTTCACCGATCCGTATACGATC
>JAYTEN010000086.1:0-2655 GCA_043735145.1 Gemmatimonadota bacterium
ATGAAGATTCTCGTGGTGGAAGACGACCGGAAGGTCGCCGGGTTCATCGAGCAGGGCCTGCGCGAGGAGGGTTACGCCGTCGACGTCGCACCCGACGGCGAAGAGGGCGGCACGCTTGCGCACGTCTACGACTACGACCTCATCATCCTCGATGTGATGATGCCCAAGAAGACCGGCCTCCAGGTCGCGACCGAGCTGCGCCGCGAGGGCCGTGGCACACCGATCCTCATGCTGACGGCACGGGACGCCACCGAAGACGTGGTCCGCGGCCTCAACGCCGGCGCCGACGACTATCTCACCAAGCCGTTCAAATTCGAGGAACTCCTCGCGCGCGTCCGCGCGCTGGTGCGCCGCGGCGGCGCCAGCCGCACGGAAGAGCTGCACTTCGGGCCGATTGCCATGGACCGTCTCAAGCACAAGGTGCATGTCCGGGGCAAGCTGCTGAACCTGTCCCCCAAGGAATTCCATCTCCTGGAGCACTTCCTGCTCCACGCCGACAATGTGGTGCGGCGGACCGAGCTCCTCGAAAAAGTGTGGGACATGCACTTCGATCCCGAGAGCAACGTGGTGGACGTGCACGTGGGCAATCTGCGGCGCAAGCTCCAGGAGGCGGCGGGCTTCCCCCTCATCCAGACCGTGCGGGGCGTGGGCTTCCAGCTGCAATTGCCCGAGACCGTCTGAGACGGCGATGAACGTCCCACCCCGTCCGCTGATCGTCGCGGCGGGGACCTGCGCCGGCCTGATCGCCGCCGGCGCCGCTCGCCTGACGGGCCACTCCGACCTGTCGGCGCCCATCCTCTGCATCACGCTGCTGCTGTGCGGCGCGCCGCTCGTCGCGGCGACGCTGCGCGGCATGCTGCGCGGCCGGTTCGCCGCCGACGTCGTCGCATCGCTGGCGATCGTCGGCGCCGCGATCCTGGGTGAGTACTTCGCCGGCGCCATCGTCGTGCTCATGCAGGCGGGCGGCGAAGCCCTCGACGCCTTTGCCATGGGCCGCGCGTCGCGGTCGCTCGAGGCGCTGCTCGCCCGCGCACCCCGGCAGGCGCACCGCCGCCGCGGAGCGATCACCGAAGACATACCCGTCGACGCCGTGCAGACCGGAGACGCGCTGGTCCTGCGGCCCGGCGACATGGTGCCCGTGGACTGCGTCGTCACCGAGGGCGAATCGTCCGTCGACGCCTCGGCCCTGACCGGCGAGCCCATCCCGGTCCATGCCGGGCCGGGCGTGGAGCTGAGCTCGGGCAGCATCAACCAGGAGGGCGCGCTCCTGGTTCGCGCGCTCCGCCCCGCCATCCGCAGCCAGTATCAGCAGATCGTGCAGCTCGTCGAGCAGGCGCGCGCCGCCAAGGCGCCGATCCAGCGGGTCGCCGACCGGTTTGCCGTCTGGTTCACGCCGCTGACCCTGGCGATGTGCGTCCTTGCGTGGCTCGTCGATCACCAGGCGTCGAGTGTCCTGGCGGTGCTCGTGGTGGCAACGCCCTGCCCGCTCATTCTCGCGACGCCGATCGCGGTGGTGGCGGGCATCGGCCGCGCCGCGCGCCGCGGCATCATCGTGCGCAACGGCGCGGCGATCGAGAGTGTCGCGCGGGCCCAGGTCGTCGTCTTCGACAAGACGGGGACGCTCACCGTCGGCCGCCCCCGCGTTACCTCGGTGCAGCCGGAAGCCGGCTGGCCCGCCATCGAGATGATGCGCCTCGCGGGCGCCGTGGAGCAGCTCTCCTCGCATCACGTCGGCCAGGCGATCGCCGGCGAGGCGGCGCGGCTGGCGGGGGTGCTGCCGCACCCAACCGGGTTCCATGAGCAGGCCGGTCAGGGCGTGGAAGGCTGGGTCGCCGGCACCCACGTGGCCGTGGGCACGAGCACCTGGGTCCCCTGCGCGCCGGCGTCCGGGGGCGAGTCGCCCTCATCGGACGCCGTCGTCTGCATCGACGGCATCCGCGCCGGGACCATCCGCATCGCCGACATGATCCGGCCGGAGGCCCCCGCGATGCTCGAGGCGCTACGGGCCCTCGGCATCCGGCGCATCGTGCTGCTGAGCGGCGACCGCCAGGCCGCCGCCGATGCCATCGGGGGCGCGCTGGGCATCGGCGAGATTCGCGGGGACCTGCTCCCGGCGGGCAAGGTCGAGGCGTTAGGCGCGCTGCGCCGCTCACCCGCGCGGGTGCTGATGGTCGGCGACGGCATCAACGACGCCCCGGCCCTCGCGGCGGCCGACGTGAGCATCGCCATGGGCGCGCATGCGCCCGCCGCCGCGGCGCAGGCCGCCGACATCGTGCTGCTGACCGACGATATCGGCCGCGTCGCGGAGGCGGTGCGCATCGGCAGGCGCACGCGGCGCATCGCGCTCCAGAGCATCGGCGTGGGCGTCGGTGTGAGCTTCGGCCTGATGCTGATCGCCGCGCTGGGACACATTCCGCCCGCCGTGGGCGCCCTGCTGCAGGAAGCGCTCGATGTCGCGGTCATCCTCAACGCGCTGCGCGCCCGCGGCGCCGGCCGATGACCGATTCTTCACGATCGGTTGCCATTGCCTTCACGGCCGGGATGGTATCATAGGGCCCAACGCGGAGGCCGTATGATGTGGAAGCCCGTGGTGGTGGGTCTGGATGGCTCGGCCGAGTCGGTGCGGGCCGCCGTGATCGGCGGCCTGATCGCGCG
>JAYTEN010000087.1:0-4148 GCA_043735145.1 Gemmatimonadota bacterium
CCCGGCCAGAACGTGCGCGACGTCGGCACCCAGAGCCTCGGCCAGACCGATGTCGCGCTGTTCGTGCAGGACAGCTGGAAGCCCAGCGCCAACGTGACGCTCAACTACGGCCTGCGCTGGGAAGGACAGGTGCAGCCTGACCCGATCACGCCGGCGAGCAGCGTGTTCTATGCGCCGTTCATCGGCCAGACCGTCGGCGGCTACGCCTTCCCGTCCAACGGCAACATCCCTAACGACATGTCGATGTTCCAGCCGCGCGTTTCGCTGGTGTGGGACACCCGGGGCGACGGCCGCCAGCTGTTCCGCGCCAGTGCCGGCATGTACTCGCCGCGCTCGCCGGGCCTGATCTTTGCCGGCACCCGCACCAGCAACGGGTCGATCGGCCAGAACATCTTCGCGGCCAGCTTCTTCAACGGCTTCGGCGTCACGCCGCCGACGTACGGTCCCGCGCTGCCGGCGCAGGCGGGCGGAACGCCCACGCGCCCCGGCGTCACGGTGACCGACAAGAACTTCAAGAACCCGCGCACCCTGTCGCTGAGCGCCGGCATCGACCGCGAGCTGAGCCCGGGGCTGCGGGCGTCGGTGTCGTACTACTTCGCGAAGACGACGAACCTCAACCGGTTCATCGACCGCAACGATGCCGTCTTCGGCACGCCGTTCGCCAACTTCCCCGGCACCACCGCCAACGGCCTCGGCTCGCTGACCGTCCTCGAGAGCAGCGCGAAGTCGCAATACCACGGCTTTACCTTCGCGCTCGACGGCCGGCTGAACCGGCGCCTGATGCTCCAGGCCAACTACACGCTCTCGTTCGACAAGTCGGACGACGACAACGAGCGCGACCCGTTCTCCTTCCGCTATGCCCGGGCCGACTCGCTCCAGCGCGAGTACAACTGGGCCGACCGCGACCAGCGCCACCGCGCGAACCTCTTCACCCTGTGGCAGGCGCCGGCCGGCATCCGGTTCAACGCCCGCGTGAGTTTTGCCTCCAAGCAGCCCACTTCCGCGAGCTGCGGCCCCCGCGCGGGCAATCCGTTCGCGCCCGCCGCCGGCCTGGCCGCCACGTCGCCGGCCGACCGGATCTGCGCCGACGGCCACATCATCCAGCGCAACACGCTGCGCAAGAACAACGACAACTTCACCGTGGACGTGAAGCTGTCCCGCCCCTTCCAGGTGGGCAGCGGCGCCATCGAACCCACGCTCGAGGTGTTCAACCTGTTCAACCGGACCAACATTCGGAATCCGAGCGCGCCCGCGCTGCTGTTCAACTTCGACGGCACTATCCGGTCGGGGTTCGGCGATCCGCGGCGGGTGCAGGTCGGCGCGAGGTGGATCTTCTAGGCCGGCAGGGCGGCAGGTGGCAAGTGTGATCGGTGCCTGAGCTGCCGGATGTGACCGTGTATATCGAAGCCCTGGAGCGTCGCATCATTGGTGCGACGCTCCTGCGCATCGAGCTGGTTTCTCCCTTCGTGCTGCGCACCGTCGACCCGCCCATCGACTCCGTGAGCCGCGCGTCGTGCGTCGGAGTCCGGCGCCTGGGGAAGCGCATCGTGCTCGAGCTGGATCCGGCGCACGACGCACGACTCGCGACCCACGACTCACGACGCACGCCACCCGACTCACGCCGCCCGTCACCCGTGTTTGTCGTCATTCACCTCATGATCGCCGGCCGGTTCCAGTGGGACGCGAAGATCGCGCGCCCGCTGGCGCGGTTCGTCTTCGACACCGGGACGCTGGTCCTGACCGAGGCGGGGAGCAAGCGGCGCGCGTCGATGCACCTGGTGCGCGGCGAGGAGGGCCTGAGGGAGTTCGACCGGGGCGGGCTCGAGGTGCTGGCCGCGACGCCGGTGCAGTTCGCCGAGCGGCTGCGCAGCGAGAGTCACACCGTGAAGCGCGCGCTGGCCGACCCGCGGCTGTTCAGCGGGATCGGGAACGCCTACTCGGACGAGATCCTGCACGCCGCGAAGCTGTCACCGATGGTGCTGACGAGCCGGATGACCGACGAGCAGGTGGCGCGGCTCTTTCAGGCCACGCGCGCGACGCTCCAGGACTGGACCGAGCGGCTGCGCCAGGAGAACGGCGAGGGGTTCCCGAAGAAGGTCACGGCGTTTCGCGCGGAAATGGCGGTGCACGGAAAGTTCGGCCAGCCGTGCCCGGTGTGCGGCACGCCGGTGCAGCGCATTCGTTATGCGGAGAACGAGACGAACTACTGCGCGCGCTGCCAGACCGACGGGAAGCTCCTGCGGGATCGGGCGCTCTCGCGGCTCCTGCACGACGACTGGCCGAAGAGTATCGACGAACTGTAACGCTTCGACGCTTCGACGCTTCGACGTTCTTGACGTCAGGGCACCAGATTTCCGGTCGGGACATAGAGATAGGCCCACGACGTACCCGCGTAACGAACCCACGGCCTGTCCTTCTGCCGCGTCGTCGGCACGCCGGCAAAGGCGCGCTGCGGATTCCACATGATGATCGCGACATGTGGCGGATCGTGGATCCATTCCTGTCCGGTGAGCGGCGCGCGGGGGAAGGGGTCGGTGTCGCTGACGCTGTTCCCGCCCCGGAGCCGGTAGATGAAGCCGACGCCCGCGACGCGCGGCGCCCGGTGCGCCGAGACGGCGTATTCCCACTCGCGGCCGCCGGCGTCGCGGCAAACGGGGTCGATGTCGGGCGTGCCGAGATGATCGGGCCAGCAGGTCCAGCCGCTGGCGCCGAGGGCCAGCTCGGTGGGATGCGCCGTGTCGCTCGCGGCGTTGTCGAGGACCAGCGCGTCGCGCGAGATATCGGCCGGGGCGGCGCTGCGCGCGCTGGCGATTTTCCAGGGCCTCGAGTTCTCGGGCAGCTGGACGTCGCGGTCCACCATCTGCGGCGTGATCGTCTTCTTGCAGCCCGCCGCCGCGACGAGCAGTAGCAGGGCGAGCCGTCTCATGGAAATCATGATCGTATGGTATCATACGAGCGATGGATACGTCCATGCTGAACGCCTTTATCACCACGGTCGACAATGAAACGGTTACTCCGGGTCCACTCGGAGGGATGCCGTTCGCGGTCAAGGATCTCATCGCGACGGCGGGCATCCGCACCACCGCGGGCTCGGCGATCCTGAAGGACTGGGTGCCCCGGCGGAGCGCGCCCGTGGTGCGGGCGCTGCGCGCGGCGGGCGCGCGCCTGATCGGCAAGACCAACACCCACGAATTCGCCTTCGGCACCACCAACGACAATCCGCATTTTGGCGCGACGAAGAATCCCTGGAACCTGGCGCTCACGACCGGTGGGTCCTCGGGCGGATCGGCGGCGGCGGTGGCGGCGGGCATCGTGCCGCTCGCGCTGGGGACCGACACCGCGGGCAGTGTGCGCATTCCCGCCGCGCTTTGCGGCTGCGTCGGGTTCAAGCCGAGCTGGGGGACGATCAGTAACCGTGGCGTCGTGCCGCTATCGCCGTCGCTCGACACGGTGGGGTTTCTGTCGGACACCGTGGCCCACTCGGCGCAGGCCTGGGCGGCGGCGGTCTCGCTCGACGCTCGCCATCGGGCCCCGTCGGCGGACCTGATCGGGCTGCGCATCGGCGTCATCGAGGACTATGTCTACGACAAGGTGGACGAGGAGATCGTGAAGTCGGTGCAAGCGGCGATCAAGTTGATGGAGAAGCGCGGAGCGCAGGTGCGCCGGATCGCGAGCAGCGTCTTTGCGGACTGCGTGTCGGTCGGGATTCCGCTGGTGCGGAGCGAGGCGCTCGCCTTTCACCGGCGGTGGTTTCCGGCGCGGCGGGCCGACTATGGCGCCGATGTCGCGAAGTCGCTCGACGCGGCGGCGGGATTGTCGGCGCAGGACTACCTGAAGGCGGTCGAGGCGCGGCGCGTCCTGGCGCGCACGGCGCGCAGGCTGTTCGACGGTATCGATGTGCTGGCGGGGCCGACGGTGCCGATCGCGGCCTTCCCGAACAGCGTAGCCTATGAGCCCGTCGGCCCGGGCGGCGAGATGCCGCGGTTCGCGCTCACGCGGCTGACGTATCCGTTCAGCCTCAGCCGGCTGCCGGCGATCACGCTGCCGTGCGGGTTGACGTCGAATGGGTTGCCGATCGGGCTCCAGCTGGCGGCGGGGTTTCGGAAGGATGAGTACCTGCTGCAGGTGGCGGCGGCGTACGAGGAGGC
>JAYTEN010000088.1:0-11241 GCA_043735145.1 Gemmatimonadota bacterium
CCGGGCCGAGGCGGCCATCAACCGGGTGCTGGCCGAGGGCAAGGTCACCAACTACGAGCTGACCGCGCGCGCCCGCGACGGCACGCTCACGGTGGTGTCCTACAACGCGACCACCTTCCACGACCGTGACCGGAGCCTCCAGGGCGTGTTTGCCTCCGCGCGCGACGTGACGGAGCTGAAACGCTTCGAGCAGGCGCTCCAGCAGAAGAATGCCGAGCTGGAAGGCGCGAGCCGCATGAAGTCCGAATTCCTCGCGAACATGTCCCACGAGCTGCGGACGCCGCTGAATGCCATCATCGGCTTTTCCGAGGTGCTCGGGGACGGCCTGTTCGGTGAGATGACCGAGCAGCAGCGGGTCTGCATCGGCGACATCTTCGGCAGCGGCAAGCACCTGCTCTCGCTGATCAACGACATCCTCGACCTGTCGAAGATCGAGGCCGGCAAGATGGCGCTCGACCTCGAGCCGGTGCAGGTCTCGTCGCTGTTCGAGAACAGCCTGTCGATCGTCAGGGAGAAGGCCGCGGCCCGCCAGATCCACCTGAGCCTGGAGGCCGCCGAGGGCCTGGGCACGATCCAGGCGGATTCGCGCAAGGTCAAGCAGATCGTATACAACCTGCTTTCCAATGCGGTCAAGTTCACACCCGAGGGGGGCAAGGTGATGCTGCGCGCCGACCGCGTGCCGCGCGCCGAAGTCGCCCGGGTGAGCGGCCCCTGGAAGGGCCTGAGCTTCCCGCTGGCCGGGAGCACGTTCGCGGAGTTCCTCCGGATCAGCGTGACCGACACCGGCATCGGCATCTCGCCGGAGGGCCTGGAGCTCCTGTTCCGGCCGTTCAGCCAGATCGACGGCGGCCTGGCGCGCAAATTCGAGGGCACGGGGCTGGGCCTGGCGATGATCAAGCTCCTCGCCGAGCTGCACGGTGGTGCGGTGGCCGTGGAAAGCGCGGTGAACGAGGGCTCCTGCTTCACCGTCTGGCTGCCGCTTCGAGCAGCAGAGGGAGAGCCCCGCATGCCGGCCAGGACGCCGATCACCCCCATCGAGTTGCCGGCGGGTGCGCGTACGGCGCTGGTGGTGGAAGACGACTTCAAGTCCGCCGGACTGATCCGGGTGCAGTTGGAGGCCGAAGGCTTCCAGGTGCTGCACGCCGCGTCCGCGGAGGCAGCCCTGGTGCTCGCGGTGCAGCAGCCGCTGGCACTGATTACCCTGGACATCATGCTGCCCAACATGGACGGCTGGGAATTTCTCAGTCGCCTCAAGGCGGTGCCGTCGCTCAACCGGATCCCGGTCGTCATCATCTCGATCGTGGCGGATCGCAACAAGGGCTTCGCCCTCGGCGCCGCCGCGGTCATGCAGAAGCCCATCTCCCGGCAGGAGCTGTATGACGCACTGGAAGAGCTGTTCCCGCACTCGCACCGCCAGGCCCTCAAGGTCCTCGTGGTCGATGACGATCCCAAGGCGGTGGAGCTGGTTGCCGTCCGCATGGTAGGACTGGCCGCGACCGTGCTGCGCGCGTACGGCGGCCGCGAGGCGATTGACGTCGCACGGCGGGAGGTGCCCGACCTGATCGTGCTCGACCTGATGATGCCCGAGATCAACGGCTTCGACGTGGTGGAGGCGCTCAAGGACAGTCCCGCCACCGCCCGGATCCCGGTCCTGGTGGTGACGGCCAAGGACCTCACCCCCGCGGAGCGCACCGAGCTCAGCAACGACGTGATGGCCATCATGGAAAAGTCGGATTTCGACCGCGACCGCTTCGTGGCCGAGGTGCGGCGGGCGGTATCGTGGCGCAAGGTGGTGGCTTGACATGGCGAAGATCCTGGTCGTCGAAGACAACCCCACGAGCATGAAACTGGCCACGATGCTGCTGGCCACGGCGAACCATGTCGTGATCGGCGCCAGGGATGCCGAGACCGCCCTGACCATGGCACGCGACCAGCAACCCGACCTGATCCTGATGGACATTCAGCTTCCCGGCATGGACGGCCTGGCGGCCACCGCGCTGCTCAAGCGCGATGACGCGACGCGCACCATTCCGGTCATCGCCCTCACGGCGCTGGCGATGAAGGGTGACGAGGAGCGCATTCGCGCCGCGGGCTGTGACGGCTACATCGCCAAGCCGCTGTCGTACCGGGACTTCCTGGCGGTGGTCTCGGCTCACCTGGAGACGCCTCGGTCCGAGGCGGGAGTCACCAGCCCATGAACCCCACCGCCGATCCAGCCGCGGGAACCGCTGCCGCCGCGGACCCCGCCGTCGCGACCATCCTGATCGTCGACGACCTCACCGAGAACCGGAAATACCTGGCGACGGTGCTGAAACACCAGGGGTATCGCGTGCTCGAGGCGGCCGATGGCGCCCAGGCGCTGCTTGCCGTCCGGGCAGACCATCCCGATCTCGTGATTACCGACGTGCTGATGCCGGTGATGGACGGCTACGAGCTCGTCAGGCAGCTTCGCCTCGATCCAGCCACCAGCACGCTTCCGGTGGTGTTCTACACCGCGCATTACGGCGAGCGGGAAGCGCGGGAGCTGGCGCTGACCAGCGGCGTATCCTGGGTCCTGACCAAGCCGGCCGCGTCCGCGATGGTGCTGGAGGTCGCCGTACGCGCGCTGTCAGGCCGGACGGCGCCGCTCGTCCCGCTGGACAACTCCGCGGTCACGACCGCATTCGAGCGGGAACACCTGCGGCTGGTCACCGACAAGCTGGCGGAGAAGGCCGGGCACCTGAGAACGGCCCAGGCGCGACTGCGCGCGCTGATCAGCGTCGGGCTGGACCTGGCGTCCGAGCCGGATGTGGACCGGTTGCTCCAGAGCGTATGCTCGGCCGCGCGTGACTTGTTCGGCGCGACTTATGTCATGCTCGGCATCACCAACCGGAAGGATGGAACGGTCGAACGGTTCCACACCTGCGGAGCGACCGCGGAAAGTGCCAGGGGCGCGGAGGACTGGATCGGGGCCGGGGACGCCGTCCCGGGGATGCTCGCGGCGGTCGTTGCCGAACGACGGACGGTGCGGGGCCAGAATCCCGGTGGCGATCCGACCGGCTTGCGGCTCCCCTCGCTCCACCCCGAGGTCCAGTCATTCCTGGCGGTACCCGTTGCGTCTCCCGACAACGTGTACGGGTGGCTCTGCCTCGTGTCCAACGAGGGGATGAGTTTCAGCGACGACGATGAACGACTAGTCCTGGCGCTGTCGGGTCAGGTCGGCCGCATCTACGAGAACGGCCTGTTCCACTCCGTGGCGCAGCAGCGGACCGACGAAGTCGAGCACGACGTCATCACGCGCCGGCGGGTGGATGGCGCCGAGTCCGGGGAGCCTGACCTGGCCCAGCGATACCTCGACGCGACCGACGCCATGCTGCTCGCGGTGGACCTTGAGGCGCGGATCAGGATGGTCAACCGCTATGCCTGCGCCGTCCTGGGATGCACCGCGGGCGAGCTGCGGGGGCGCGACTGGATCGACACGTGCGTTCCGGTCCGGATGCGGGACGCCGTCAGGCAGAAGTTCCAGAACCTGCTGGGCGGCGATCTTTCCATTTTCCAGAACCCCGTTCTCACCAAAACGGGTGCGGAACGGCTGATCGAATGGCGGAACACGCTCCTGCGCGATGAAGCAGGACACATCACCGGCGCGTTCTGCTCCGGCATCGATCTCACCGACGCCGTGCGCTGACCCCGGAACGCCACCCAAGGAAACGTCCCATGGTCGGTCCCCCCGGCATCCTGAATGCCCGCATCCTCGTTGTCGACGACATGCACGTCAACGTGCTGCTGCTTGAGCGCATGTTGGCCGGCGCGGGCTACACCTCAGTCACGACGGCCACCGATCCGCGGACGGTACGTGAGCTCTACCGCGAGAACCGTTACGACCTGATCCTGCTCGACCTGCTCATGCCCGGCGTCGACGGATTCCAGGTCATGCGCGACCTCAAGGAGATCGAGACCGAGGGGTACCTGCCGGTCCTGGTCATCACGGCGCAGCCGAACCACAAGCTGCGCGCCCTGGAGGCCGGCGCGAAGGATTTCATCAACAAGCCCTTCGACCGGGTGGAGGTGCTGACGCGCATCCACAACATGCTGGAAGTCCGCCTGCTGCTCCGGGAATCGCGCCGCTACGGCGAGGTCCTCGAGCGGTATGACGCGCTCACCGGCCTGCCCAACCGGACGCTTGGCCTCGACCTGCTGGCGCGGTCGCTGAACCGGGCGGCGGAGCGCCCCCACATCGTCTCGGTGCTCGCCGTCGGGGTGGATCGCTTCGCCGGCGTGTGCGACGCCCTGGGCCACGCCATGGGCGATGCGCTGCTGCGGCGCGTCGGCAACCGGCTGGTGGACTGCATCGGCCCGATGGATGTCGCCTTGCGCCTCGACGGCCCCGAGTTCGCGCTCATCGTGGTGAACGCCGGCGGCGATCCGATGGGTGCCGCGACCGTCGCGGCGCGGGTGCACGCGGCGCTGCTGGCGCCGCTGGAGTCGGAGGACCGCGAGCTCGCCGTCACCGTGAGCATCGGCATCGCCGAATCGTCGGCCCATGGCCCCGACGCGGAGTCGCTCCTGGGCCAGGCGGAGACAGCGCTCCACGAAGCGCGCGCCGCGGGCGGCAATACCGTCTCCTTCTACTCGGCCGACATGCGGGCGCGCGCGCTCGAGAGCCTCAGCACCGGCACCGGACCGGGCGTGGCCGCGTCATGAGCGGGCCGCAGCCCGCGCCGACGTCGCAGCAGCCATCCGCCATCCCCTCCCCGGCCGGGCGCACGGCCACGATCCTTGTCATTGACGACCTCCCCGCCAACCGGACGATCCTGACGACGCTGCTGGGCCGCGAAGGACACCGGATGATCGAGGCCGGCAACGGCAGCGAAGGCCTCGCCGCCGTGCGGGCCGGCCATCCCGATCTGGTGATCACCGACGTCCTGATGCCGGTCATGGACGGCTACGAGTTCGTATGGCAGCTGCGCCTCGATCCGGCCACCCGCGGCACGCCGGTGATCTTCCTGACGGCGCACTACGGCGAGCGGGAAGCGCGGGAGCTCGCCCTGGCGGGAGGCGTGGCCTGGGTCCTGGCCAAGCCGACCCGGCCAGAGAAGCTGCTGGAGATCGTCGGCCGCGTCCTCGCGGGTGAAATGGAGCATCGGTCGGAGCCGGGGCTGGTGCCCATGGCGAACTTCACCCGCGAGCACCTGCGGCTGCTCACCGACAAGCTCTCGGAGAACACGGGCGACCTGAAGACCGCCAACGCGCGGCTGCGCGCCCTGGTCAACATCGGTCTGGAGCTGAGCGCGGAGCACGATCCCGACCTGATGCTCGAGCGCGTCTGCATCGCCGCGCGCGACCTCTTCGGCGCGACCTACGTGACGCTGGGCATTCTCGATCCCCGCAACGGGACGGTGCGCAGCGTGCTCAACTGCGGGGTGGACGGTACCGGTACCGTCGACGCCGCTAACTGGATCGCGATCGGCGGCCCGGCGCCGGGCATCCTCCGGACGGTCATGACCGAGCGGCGGGCATCGCGCGGCGACAATCCCGGCGGCGATCCGGCGGGACTCCAGCTTCCACCGGAGCATCCGGAGGCCCGCGCCTTCCTCGCCGTGCCGGTGGCGTCGGTGGCGCACGTGTACGGCTGGATCTTCCTCGTGGGCAACGAGGGACGCAGGTTCACCGCGGAGGACGAGCATCTCGCTCTCGCGCTAGCGGGACAGGTCGGCCGCGTCTACGAGCTGGACCACGAGATCCTCGAGCGCGCGCGGGCGGAGGCGGCGCTCCGGCGGGAACGGGATCGCTTGCAGCGCTTTCTGGATACCGCGGGAGTCTTCCGTGCTCTCCAGGGCGGCGACCTCGCCAGCGTCGAGAATCTCATCCTGGCGCGTCACGGCGAGGACCGGCTCATCGAATGGCGCAACACGCTGCTGCGCAGCGAGGCGGAGGACCAATGATCGATGATGCACGCCGGTGGCGCCGGCTTCTCGCACTTCCGGATTGGAGTTAGGTTCCGCCGATGCCCATTCCCACCGAACCCATCGGCAGCATTCCCCGTCCGGCGGAGTTGATCGAAGCAGTCGCCGCCGCGGGAAGCGACACCGACCCGGCGCTCGAGCCACTGTTCAGGGCCGCGATCGAGGACACGATCCGGCGCTTCGAGGACACCGGGTCGCCCGTCATCACCGACGGCGAGCAGCGGAAGTACCACAACTTCTGGACCTACGCCGTGGAGGGGGGCGGCAACACCACCCCCGACGGTTTCCCCATTCCCTTCACGGCGGGGCATACCCGGCGCATGCCGCGCCTGACGGCCGGGCCCTTCCGCTACATCCACCACGCCGACGCCTACCTCGATGCCGCCCTGCGCTTGACGACGACGCCCGTCAAGCAGGCGGTGATCTCGCCGTCGGCGCTGAGCCTCATGTATCCGGAGGCCGGGCTTCCGCACTACCCGCGCCAGCAATTCATCGACGCCCTGCTCCGCGAGCACCACGGCGAAGTGCGCCGCTGCCTCGACAAGGGCGCGCACAAGGTGCAGATCGATTTCACCGAGGGCCGGCTTGCCATGAAGATCGACCCGTCGGGAGCAATGCTCGACGGCTTCATCGCCCTCAACAACCTGGCCTTGTCGCGCTTCACCGCCGAGGATCGCCAGCGTATCGGCGTCCACACCTGCCCCGGCGGCGACCGCGACTCGACCCACAGCGCCGACGTGGACTACGCCGACCTGCTGCCCGCGCTGTTCAAGCTGCGGGTCGGACATTTCTACATGGCGCTGGCGGGAGAGTCCGACCGGGTCCGGATCCTGAAGATCGTCAAGCAGTGCCTGAAGGCCGGCCAGCGGGTGTTCGTCGGCGTGGTCTCGACCATCGATCCGCGCATCGACTCGCCGTACGAGGTCCGGGAACGGGTGCTGGAAGCGGCCCGCTACATTCCGGTCGACCAGCTGGGCACGACGGATGACTGCGGGTATGCGCCCTTCAGCGACGACACCTCGACGTCGCGCGACACCGCCTTCGCCAAGATCCGCGCGCGGGTCGAGGGGACCGCGCTCGCCGCGCAGATCCTCGGCGTGGGCTAGTCCATCCGCTGGGCGATCCGGGCCCACCCCCTCCGTCGGTCTAGATCTTCATTCAACCTGTTTGACGATGGCAGCCACCCCGCCGCAACGGCAGATTGTCCGATGCGGTGAGGTGCTTGCACCGCATTCTTACACCATGCCTGATGCTCCGATAGCAGTCCCCAGGTCCGCGTGCCGCGCGGTCAGCGAGGGCTGTTTCGGGCGCCGAACCATCTTCGAACGGACCCGGTGTTGCCTATCTCAGCGACGGCACAAGGCGCCATGACCGGCTCGGGCGAGGTCACCAAGCTGCTCGCGCGCGGCATGGCCTGGGCCGCCGAGGCGCGGGACACGGTGTGCCTGCTCATCGTCGAGGTGGGATCGGCCGACGAGGGGAGCGCGACCATCAGTGCGCGGCCATCCGACCTGGTGCTGGGCAAGATGGGGGAGCGGCTGGTTGCCGTCAGCGGACCGCTCGACACCATCCTGCCCCTGGGCGCGGACCGTTTCGCCATGATCCTGGTGTCCACCGGCGACGCAGATCGCCCGGTCCACGTGGCCAACAAGGTGCTCGCGACGGTGCGGGAATTCGGCGGGCGGGCAGGAGGAAGGCTGCTGACCGCCAGCATCGGGGCGGCCTGCTCCGCGCTCGGTGGCAGCGATCCGTCCCTGCTCGTGCGCCGGGCCGAGTCGGCGTTGTCCCAGGCCAAGGATGCGGGGCGGAACCTCATGTTCGCCGGCTCGCTCCCGCCTATGGCCCCTCAGTCCTGCTTGCTGCCGAGCACGTGAAGGTCTTCCCACGTCTGCACGCCGCGATCCCGGGCGCGCGCCATCAGCCGCAATAGCGCCTTCGCCGTGACCAGCGCGTCGCCCCCCGCCCGGTGCCGCCGGTCGGTCTCCAGCCCGAAGTAGTTCATCACCGAATCGAGCGAGCGCCGCGTCAGCTCCGGCACCAGCCTTCTCGTCAGGCGCACGGTGCACAGCTTGGGCATGCGCAGCGCGAAGTCCTGCGCCCGCTCGACCTCGGCGCAGACGAAGCGCCAGTCGAAGAGCGCGTTGTGGGCCACGAAGACGCGCCCCGCGAGGGCCGCGACGACGCGGTCGGCAACCTCCTCGAAGCGCGGCGCGCGCTGCGCTTCGTCGTCGCTGATGCCCGTCAGGCGCTGGATGAAGCGCGGAATGGGGCGGCCGGGATTGATGACCGAGTCGAAGGCCAGCTCCACCCGCGGCCCGTCCACGTGCACGATGGCGATCTCGGTGATGCGGTCTTCGCCCCGCGACCGCATGCCCGTCGTCTCGACGTCCACCACGGCGAAGCGCACGGCGCCTAACGGGACGCCGTGCCACGCCGGCTCGGGGACGAGCGACCAGCGGCCCTCGAGATCGAAGGTGAAGCGGGGATCGGCGCCCAGCAGCGCGGTGGCCAGCCGGTCGGCCACCGCCTGGTTGGCGCGCTGGAGCTGGAGGACGTCGCGGACGATGTCGAGCGCGGGACGCGGCCCCTCGCGCAGGTAGCTGAGGGCGCGCTCCGAGAGCGTCGTCACCAGGGCTCGTCCCGCTGGAGCGGCATCGTCATGCAGCGCGGCCCGCCGCCGCCGCGCACCAGCTCGCTCCCCTTGATGGTGATGACCGCGCGCTCCGCGTCGCCGACGGTCTCCTCGCCGATCAGGAACCGCCGCGCCAGCACCAGCCGGAAGCCGGCCTTCTGCATCTCCTTCAGCGTCGCCTCGCTGCGGTCGTAGCCGATCACCACGCCCGGGCGCACCGCGAAGAAGTTGCACGCCGAGCCCCACTGCTCCCGCTCCTGGTTGGCGCGGTCGCTGCCGCCGCAGAAAATCGGCTCCAGCGGCATGCCGATCGCGGCGAGGGCCGAGAATAGGTTCGGCATCTCGCGCACCCCCGCCTCGCCCTTGCGCCGGTGCAGCACCGCGAGCCGCTCGGGGCCGATCATGTGCGGCGGCGACACCACGCACAGCTCGCGGTCCACCTGGGTGAAGATCATGTCGAGGTGGATCGCCGTCGGCTCCTTCGGCATCACCACCACGATGACGTCGGTCACGTCGCAGTGCGTGAAGAGCAGCTCGGTGAGGAAATCGAGCGCCGCCGGCGAGCTGCGCTCCGAAAATCCCATGATGACGGTGTCGTGCCGGACCGGGTGGATGTCGCCACCCTCGAGATTGAAGTTGACGCGCCGCTCCTCGGAGCCGTCGTACAGGATCCCGGCGTTCGCGAAGGCGGGGTGCGACCGGAAGAGCGCCGACAGGATCAGCTCCTCGGTCCAGCGCACATCGTAGCGCATGCTGCCCACGACGGCGTGCTTGCCGACCACGAAGCCGACATCGCGCGTGAAGAACAGATTCGGCAGCGGCGGCAGCATGTAGTCCTGTTCGTTCAGCGCCGCGGCGATCGGCCCCGGCTCCTCGACCGCCCCGGCGATCAGCACCTCGACCAGCTCCTTCACCGGAAGCTTCGCGAGCTTCTGCGCCAGCTGGTGCGAGGGGATGACGTCCATCGTCCGGCCGACCAGCTTCTCGCGCACCTCGGCGATGCCGAGGACCTGCGTCAGGGCGTCGCGGACGTGATGCACCTGGCAGAAGCGCTCGAGCACCGCGACGAAGTGCTTGTGCTCCTTGCGCGCGCTCTCGAGGTCGATGATGTCGTCGTAGAGATAGTCCTCGCGCGTGCCCGGCGTGACGCCCAGCAGCTCGGCGCCCGGCGTGTGCACCAGCACCGAGCGCAGGCGCCCGATCTCCGATGTCACGCGGACGCTCATCAGGCCCGCTTGCGGGTGAGGGCGAACGACAGGGCTTCGAGCTCGAGCGCCATGTTCACGTTGGTGATGGTGACGTCCGGCGGCAGGTTGAGCGCCACCGGCGCAAAGTTGAGAATGGCATGGACCCCGACCTGTACCAGCCGGGCCGCGACGTCCCGCGCCGCGTCCGCGGGCGTGCCGATGACCGCGATCTGGGCCGGCTCGCGCGCCAGGTCGGCCTCGAGCAGCGCCAGGTCGCGCACCGTGTGCCCGTCCAGGGGCTGCCCGATCTTGGCGGGATCCACGTCGTACACCGCGGCAATGTCGAAGCCGTGCGCGCCAAACCCCGGATAGTTGGCCAGCGCCGCGCCGATGCGGCCGGCTCCCACCAGGATCACCCGGTACCGGCGGCCCAGGCCGAGGATCTCGCGGATCCGCTGGGCCAGCGGGGCCGCCGGATACCCGATGCCGCGCTTGCCGAACGACCCGAAAAACGAGAGATCCTTGCGCACCTGCGCCGGCGTCGCCCCGCCGGTCTCGGCCAGGGCGCGCGAACTCACCGTCGCCTTCCCCTCCCGCTCGCAGGCTTCGAGGAATTGAAGGTACAGTGACAGCCGTCGAACAGTGGAGAGCGCAACGTGGCGCAACTGATCCGCCTTGTGAACGATTTCACAAACTTAGGCAATCGGGAACAGGCGGGCAAGCTTCACGAACTCCAGGGGAGTGAGCTCCTCCGGCCTCGCGGCGGGGTTGAATCCGGAGCGCTCGAGAACCTGGGGGATAGGGGGATGGGGGTTAGGGGTTGGTAACCATTCCCGGATGCTTCGCTGGATCTGCTGGCGGCGATGCATGAACAGCGCCTTGATCAGTGCGCGCGCGGCGGCCTCCTCGGCGGGCGATGACGCGATGGGTATCGCGCGGGGGACGATGCGCACGACCGCCGAGTCCACTTGCGGCGGCGGACGGAAGGCGCCGGCCTTCACGGTGAAGAGGCGCTCGACGTCGGCCACCAGCTGGACCCCGGCCGACATCGCGCCGTAGTCCGGTTCCCCCGCCCGCGCGGCGAGGCGGTCGGCGACCTCGCGCTGCACCAGGAACACGATGCGCCGCGGGCGCGGCGGCCGGAGCGCGCGCTCGATCAGCGGCGAGGTGATCTGGTAGGGAATGTTTCCGGCGATGGCATCCACCGCGGGCCACGCCGCGCCGAGCGCGTCACCGGGCACGATCGTGACGTTGGTGCCGGCGAACGCCGCGTGCAGCTCGGCGGCGAGGCCCCGGTCCAGCTCGATTGCGGTGACGGTGGCGGCGCGCTTCGCCAGCTCGCGGGTGAGGGTGCCCCTGCCGGGGCCGATTTCCAGGACCGACTCGTCAGGCGCGGCGACGGCCGCATCGGCGATACGGCCGAGGATCGCGGGATCGAAGAGGAAGTGCTGGCCGAGCCGGGCGCCCACGCTACCGG
>JAYTEN010000089.1:0-5551 GCA_043735145.1 Gemmatimonadota bacterium
GAACAGATCAAGAGGCTGGCGTCGCTGCCGTCGCGCGACGTCCTGCTGGCCCAGCTCGGTGCCGCGATGCAGGCCCCCATGGCCGGCTTCCTCGGCGTACTGCAGTCGCTCATGTCGAATTTTGCCGGCGCCCTCGAGGCGCTCAAGTCGCAGCGCGAGGGCGCTGCCCCTTCCGGAGAAGTGCAATAATGGCTGCCAACACCACGCTGTCCAAAGACGACATCCTCGAGGCGATCGGCAACATGACGGTCGTCGATCTCGCCGATCTCATCGAGGCCTTCAAGACGAAGTTCAACGTCACCATCGCGGCGGCGGCTCCGGCTGCCGGCGGCGGCGGTGGCGCCGCGGCGCCGGCGGCGGCCGAAGAGGAGCAGACGGAGTTCACCGTCGTCCTCAAGCTCGTCGATGCCGCCAAGAAGATCGGCACCATCAAGGTGGTGCGCGAGCTCACCGGCCTCGGCCTCAAGGAAGCCAAGGACCTCGTCGACGGCGCGCCGAAGAACGTGAAGGAAGGCGTACCCAAGGCCGAGGCGCAGGCCGCCAAGGCGAAGCTCGAAGAGCAGGGTGCCACGGTCGAGCTGAAGTAGCACCGGCATCACGCAGGCAATCCGGAATCCTGGGCAAAGTGCCCCTCGCGCAGGGGCCCTTTGCGTTGTTCTTGAGACAAGGGTGAATCATGGCTGAGAAACTGCCGATCATTTCCTTCGGGAAGCTGGGCGAGGGGATGCCGATGCCGCATCTGCTCGACATCCAGACGCAGGCGTTCCAGACGCTCCTTACGCCGGAAGGCGAGGGGCACCAGCCGGACGTCGGCCTCGACCGGGTCTTCCGCGATCTGTTCCCGATCTCGGACGTCAACGAGAACTACATCCTCGAGTTCGTGTCGTATGCAATCGGGGACGCCAAGTACACCGTCGAAGAGTGCATCGAGCGGGACATGACGTACTCCGCTCCGCTCAAGGCGACGCTGCGCCTGGTGATTCTCGAAGAAGTCACGCCCGGCACCAAGCGGCCCAAGAACATCCTCGAGAAGGAAGTCTATCTCGGGGAACTGCCGCTGCTCACGCCGCTGGGCACGTTCGTCATCAACGGGGCCGAGCGCGTCATCGTGTCGCAGCTGCACCGCTCGCCCGGTGTCGTGTTCGAAGAGACCATCCACCCCAACGGCCAGCGCCTCTTCTCGGCGCGCATCATCCCGTTCCGGGGCTCGTGGG
Source organism: Gemmatimonadota bacterium (assembly GCA_043735145.1). GTDB lineage: Bacteria > Gemmatimonadota > Gemmatimonadetes > Gemmatimonadales > JACORV01 > DASXPG01. The sequence goes on from JAYTEN010000089.1 coordinate 1,215, forward strand.
TCGAGTTCACCATCGACATCCACGACGTGGTCTTCGTCCACATCGACAAGAAGAAGAAGTTCCCCGCGACCGCGCTGCTGCGGGCCTTCGGCTACTCGTCCAACTCGCAGATCCTCGAGCTCTTCTACGCCAAGAAGGAGCTCGACATCACCGGTAATCTCCAGGCGCGCAGCCAGCGCCGCGAGATTCTCGGCACGCTGATCGCGGCCGACATCGCCAACCCGGAAGACCGGAAGGGCGAGCCGATCGCGAAGGAAGGCGACGAGCTCACCCTCGACCTGCTCCAGGCCCTGCGCCGCGGCGGGATCACGACCGTCACCGTCTTCGCCGGGTACACCAAGCTCAATCTGCGTGACGACGAGGATGAAGCCGCCACGGTGCGCGGCGCCGAGACGAAGCACGTCCTGGCATCCGACGTCGCCGACCCCGAGACCGGCGAGATGCTCGCCGAGCGGGGCAAGGAAATCACGGAGACGATGCGCAAGAAGCTGCGCAAGGCCGGCGTCACCCAGGTGGAGATCTTCCTTCCGGGCGGCCGCGGCGAGTCGCCGCTCATCAAGAACACCCTGGGCAAGGACCCGACGGGCAACGAGGCCGAGGCCCTCCAGCAGATCTATTCGCTGCTGCGCCCGGGCGAAGCCCCGAACATCGAGACGGCGCGCGAAGCCCTGAAGCGCCTCTTCTTCTCGCCCAAGCGCTACGACCTGGGCCGGGTGGGACGCTACAAGATCAACCAGCGCCTCGGCACGCGGCTGCCGCCCGACCACACCGTCCTGACGCAGGACGACTTCGTCGCGATCATCCGCTACCTCATCGAGCTCCACGAGGGCCGCGGCTACACCGACGACATCGACCACCTCGGCAACCGCCGGGTGCGCTCGGTGGGCGAGCTCATCGCTAACCAGCTCTCGGTGGGCCTCTCGCGCATGGCGCGGCTCATCAAGGAGCGGATGAGCATCAACAACGACCCGGAAAAGATCACTCTCGACGACCTCGTCAACGCGAGGACCGTCAGCGCGGTCATCCAGGCGTTCTTCGGCAGCTCGCAGCTCTCGCAGTTCATGGACCAGACCAATCCGCTGGCCGAGCTGACGCACAAGCGCCGGCTCAGTGCCCTCGGACCAGGCGGCCTCACCCGCGAGCGCGCCGGCTTCGAAGTGCGCGACGTGCACTACTCGCAGTACGGCCGCATGTGCCCCATCGAGACGCCGGAAGGCCCGAACATCGGCCTCATCACGTCGCTCTCGACGTACGCGCGCGTCAACGACCTCGGCTTCATCGAGACGCCGCTGCGGGTGGTCAAGAACGGCAAGGTCACGAACGACGTGAAGTGGGCCTCGGCCTCGGAAGAAGAAAGCTTCGCCGTCGCCCAGGCGAGCACGCCGCTCAACGAGGACGGCACCTTCCGCGACACCATGATTCTCTGCCGCAAGCGGGACGACTACCCGATGCTCACGGTGGACCGGGTGGACTTCATGGACGTCGCGCCCGAGCAGCTGGTCTCGATTGCCGCCGCGCTCATCCCGTTCCTCGAGCACGACGACGCGAACCGCGCGCTGATGGGCTCGAACATGCAGCGCCAGGCCGTCCCGCTCCTCAACCCCAAGGCGCCGCTGGTGGGCACCGGGCTGGAGAGCACCGTCGGCACCGATTCGGGCGCCACCGTCGTCGCCAAGCGCGCCGGCGTGGTCATCCGGGTCACCGCCGATGAGATCATCATCGACGCCGGCGTGGACGACACCCAGCGCATCGAGCATCCGCTCGCGCGGTTGACGCAGCAGGACCGCTACAAGGTCAAGAAGTTCTGGCGCACCAACCAGGATACCGCGATCAACCAGCGTCCGATCGTGGCGCTGGGCCAGCGGGTCGCCGCGGGCGAAGTCATCGCCGACGGCGCCGGCACCGAGCACGGCGAGCTGGCCCTAGGGGCCAACGTCGTGGTCGCGTTCATGCCCTGGTACGGCCACAACTTCGAGGACGCCATCGTGCTCTCCGAGCGCCTGGTGAAGGACGACGTCTACTCGTCGATCCACATCCAGGAGCTCGAGCTCCACGTCCGCGACACCAAGCGCGGCCAGGAAGAGATCACGCGGGAAATCCCCAACGTCGCCGAAGAGTCCCTCGTGGACCTCGACGAGCGGGGCATCGTGCGCATCGGCGCGCACGTGAAGCCGGGCGACATCCTGGTCGGCAAGATCACGCCCAAGGGCGAGACCGAGCTGTCGCCGGAAGAGAAGCTCCTGACCGCCATCTTCGGTGAGAAGGCCAAGGACGTGAAGGACTCGTCCCTGAAGGTCTCGCCGGGCATGGAAGGCGTGGTCATCGACGTGAAGATCTTCTCGCGCGTCGAGGACCAGGTGGTCGAAAAGGACCGCGGCGAGCGGATCGGCGAAGTGCGCCGGCTCGAGGCGGAAGAAAAGGCGCGCGTCACCGCGGCCCTCCACGAGGACATCCTGTACGCGCTGCTCGGGCAGGACGTCGGCCTGATGCTGAAGTCGGGCACCGTCGAGGAATACCTCGCCGCCGGCACCCGGCTCACCCGGCAGGAGCTCGAGTCGGTGAGCCTCTCCGACGTCGACCTCAAGACGCTGCGCGTCGCGAGCAAGACGGTCAACGAGCGGATCCGCCAGATCGTCGAGGCGGCCACGGTCGCGCGGGCCAAGGTCGAAGAGAAGGCCGAAGACCAGATCGACAACATCCTCCAGCCGGACGAGCTGCCCCCGGGCGTCATCCAGCTGGTGAAGGTCTACATGGCCGAGAAACGGAAGATCTCGGTCGGCGACAAGATGGCCGGACGCCACGGCAACAAGGGCATCATCGCGCGCATCGTGCCGGAAGAGGACATGCCGTTCCTGCCGGATGGCACCCCGGTGGACATCGTCCTCAACCCGCTCGGCGTGCCGAGCCGCATGAACGTGGGCCAGATCCTCGAGACGCACCTGGGCTGGTGCGCGCACATCCTCGGGTTCAAGGCCAAGACGCCCGTCTTCCAGGGCGCCAACGAGAACGAGATCGGGTTGCTGCTGCGCCTCGCCGGCCTGACGTGGGCCGCCGACGCGCTGCACCTGCCGGTGAAGCCGCCGGCGTTGAGCCCTGACCTCATCCGGCAGATCGCCACCGACCTCCAGAAGTCGCACGGGGAGAACGGCGCCCGTCCGGACCTCACCAATGCCAGGCTCGAGTGGCTGGCGGCGCGCGGCACCAGCCAGGCCACGCGAGACTATTACCACGGCATGCGGGACTTCCTCGTGGCCGCGGCGAAGGAGCTGGCCGCGCGCGAGCAGGCGGCCTGGAAGGACGCCGTCACCGCGCACCAGACGATGCTGAAGGACGAGGAAATTCCGAAGGCCGAGCAGGCCGACCTGAAGAAGGGCCTGAAGGCGCTCGAGGCGCAGAACCAGCAGCACGACACGCCCGAGTCGGTCCTCGAGACGGCGGGCCTTCCGGCCCTCGCCGGCATGCTCGGCGCGAAGAAGGACGCCGACGTGGACGGCGCGGCGCTCGCGCTGCTCCAGCTGGCGGGCATTCGCCCGACCGGGAAGGTGTGGCTGCGCGATGGCCGCAGCGGCGATCAGTTCGAGAACGAAGTGACGGTGGGCGCGATCTACATGCTGAAGCTCAGCCACCTGGTGGACGACAAGATCCACGCGCGCTCGATCGGTCCGTATTCGCTCGTCACGCAGCAGCCGCTCGCGGGCAAGGCGCAGTTCGGCGGCCAGCGTTTCGGCGAAATGGAAGTGTGGGCGCTCGAGGCGTACGGCGCGGCGCACACCCTCCAGGAAATCCTGACGGTGAAGTCGGACGACGTGAACGGCCGGAGCCGGGTCTACGAGGCGATCGTGAAGGGCCAGAACCTTCCGGAGCCCGGGATCCCCGAGTCGTTCAACGTGCTCGTGAAGGAATTGCAGGCGCTCGGCATCCGCGTGACGCTGGGCACCACCGAAGACTCGGAGGAATAAGGCGATCATGATCGATTTCCGAAGCCCGCGCGAGCGGACGGGATCGTCCTTCGATTACATCCAGGTCCGGATCGCCTCCCCCGAGGAGATCCGCGGCCCCAAGGATCCGAAGGAACGCGAGCGCCTCGAGATGCAGGGGCAGCGCGTGTGGTGGTCGTGGGGCGAAGTCACCAAGCCCGAGACCATCAACTACCGCAGCTTCAAGCCGGAACGGGACGGACTCTTCTGCGAGAAGATCTTCGGCCCGGTGAAGGACTGGGAGTGTCATTGCGGCAAGTACAAGCGGATCCGCTACCGCGGCGTCATCTGCGACCGCTGCGGCGTCGAAGTCACGCTGTCGAAGGTGCGGCGCGAGCGCATGGGCCACATCGAGCTCGC
>JAYTEN010000090.1:0-4746 GCA_043735145.1 Gemmatimonadota bacterium
CGCCGCGCGCGGCGAAGCCGTCGCGCTGATGCGGCGCTCCGGGATCATGGTCCTCGACACGCCGCCCGCGCGGGCCGGCACTGCCGCGGTGAATGCGTACCTGGAATTGAAGCGAAAGGGACGGCTATAAGTGGGAAAGTGGGAAAGTGGGAAAGTGGGAAAGGGTGCTACTCGCGCACGTTCCCGCCTTCCTTCCCGCTCTCCTACGTTCCCACTCTCCCACCCTTGTTCCTCGAATACGCAAACACCGGCACTCCCAGCAGAATCAGCCCGGCGCCAATCGCGGCATTCACCGGCGCCGATCGCACCGAACTGATGACGACGTAGACCGCCGCGAGGCAGAACAAGATCGGTGTCAGCGGATAGAACGGCGCTCGAAACCCCTCACTTGGCGACTCGGCGACCTGGCGACTGGGCGACTTGCCCCGGTATACAAAGAGCGTCGCCGCGGTGAGACCAAAGAAGATCCAGTCGCCGAACACCACGTAGTCGAGCAGCTGCCCGTACGTCCCCGTCAGCATCAGCGCGATCGCCCACACCCCCTGCACCAGGATCGCCCGGCCCGGCGTGCGGTACGTCGGATGCAGCCGCGCCAGCGCCGGGAGGAAGACGCCATCCGCCGCCATCGCCTGGTAGACGCGCGGCGACACCAGGATCACGAGGTTCAGAAAACCGAAGGTCGAGCACGCGATCCCCAGGCTGATGAGCCGCCGTCCCCACGGCCCCAGCGTGTACTCCATGACCTCGGCCGCCGGCGCCGCACTCGCGCCGAGGCCGGTGACGCCGAGCACGCGGACATAGGCGAGGTTGGCGAGCACGTAGACCGCGATCACGATCGCCGTGCCGATGAGCAGCGCGCGCGGCAGCGTGCGCGGGGCATCGACGATTTCCTCGGCAATGAAGTTGGTCTGCTGCCAACCGCCGTACGCGAAGAGGATCGGCACCAGCGCGACGCCGATCACCAGCGGCAGCTCGCCCCCGGTGGGGGGCCGCAGCGCCGTGGCCATCGGCAGCGCGTGCCCCCCGTCGAACGGCAGCGCCAGCCCGGCGAAGATGAGCGCCGCGAGCGCCGCCAGCTTGAGGACGGTGAAGATGTTCTGGGTGATCGCGCCCGGCCCGACGCCCACGTAGTTGACGAATGAGAGCAGCGCGACGGCGCCGGCCGCGATGGGCACCACCGCCGCGTCGGGCAGCGCGAAGAGCGCGGCGGTGTACCGCGCGAAGGTCACGGCGACGGCCGCGCACGCCCCCGTGGCCATCACCAGCAGCAGCGCCCACCCGTAGAGGAAGCCCGACAGCGGGCCGAAGGCGTCGCGCAGATAGATGTAGCCGCCGCCCGCGCGCGGCGCGCGCTGTCCCAGCTCGCCGTAGCAGAAGGCGCCCAGCAGCGCGATGAAACCGCCCAGTACCCAGACGCCGATGGTGAGCGCCGGGGTCCGCGTGCGCGCCGCGACGATGGCGGGATTGAGAAAGATGCCGGAGCCGATGATGCCGCCGACGACGGCCATCGTGCCCGAGAAGAGCCCCAGGCGGCGGGCGTACGTGACTGCGCTCAGCGGCGTTCCCCCGCCAGGACGGCGCGGAGGAAGCGCCTCACGCGCTCGCCCGGGTGGCCAGGAGCCGCGCGCGATCCTCGGCCGGGAATTTCTCGATCGCGTAGCGCAGCGTGGTGCGCGGCACCGCGGGACCGTGCGCGCTGAGGAAGGCCGCGAGCCGCCGCGGGTTGGTCCGCCCGGCTTCGCGCAGCAGCCACCCGCTCGCCTTGTGGGTGAGATCTTCGGCGTCCCCGAACAGCGCCGTGACCAGTGAGTAGACCGCCGTCAGGTGCTCGCCCCGCGCCGCGAACGGCACCAGCGGCACCAGCGCCGCGCGCCGCATCCACTGGTTAGGCGACCGGTGCCACGCCGTGACCGCCGGCAGCTGCGCCGGCCAGCGCCTGATCAGCGGCGCGATGACCTCGGCCGAGAGGGTGTCGATGAGCGCCCAGTTGCCCACCAGTCCCTTCTTGATCCACCCCTCGATGGTGCCCGAGAAATCGGCGGGCAGGTCGGCCGCGTAGTTCGCCAGCAGGAAGAAGCCGAGCATCTTGGTCTCGATCTCCTTCTTCTTGACGGCGAGGTTCGCGAAGGCGACCGCGTCGGCCACCGTCCAGGTGTCGCGCACGTCGGCGTACAGCTTGCGCGCCAGCGCGCGCACCTGCGGCACCGGCACCCCGTAGAGGTGGATGGGCTCCGCTTTCCTGAAGTAGGCCTTCCCGCTGGCGGCGCGCTCGGGCGAGCCCCGGCGCTTCAGCTCACCGACGGCGATGGTCAGCAGGGCGGCCGGCGTCATGCGGCGGCTCCGGGTTGCTTTCGTTGGCATGGAAAAAAGTTAACTTGGGGCCCGCAATGCCGCTGCTACTCGACGAATCCGACGTGGGACGCTGCCTGGACATGGCCGCCCTGATCCCCGTGATGCGCGACACCCTCGGCCGGTTCTCGGCCGGCGACTGCGTGCAGCCGGTGCGGTCGTCCCTGCGCATCCAGCCCGCCGGCGGCTTCTACGGCGTGATGCCCGCCCACGTGCCCGGGCGCAATGGGGACGCGGGCGCCTTCGGCCTCAAGTCGGTGTCGTTCTTTCCCGGCAACGACGCCCTGGGCTTCCCCACCCACCTGGCCACTATCCTGCTCCTCGACCCGCGCACCGGAGGGCTCGACGCGGTACTGGACGGCCGCCTCATCACCGAGATGCGGACCGCGGCGGTATCGGCCGTCTCGGTGGATCTGCTCGCGCGCGAAGGCCCGATCACCCTCGCGATCCTCGGTTCCGGCGTCCAGGCCCGCAGCCATCTCGCGGCGATCCGCCACGTCCGCCCCCTCGCCCACGTGCGCGTCTGGTCGCGCCGGCACGAGCACGCGATGACCTTCGTGCGCGACATGCATCACGAGGCCCAAGGCCCGCTGAGCGCCGTGTCCACGCCGGGGGACGCGGTCAGGCACGCCGACGTCGTCGTCACCGCCACCAGCGCCGCCGAGCCGATCCTCACCGCCGACCACCTCGAGCCGGGCATGCACCTCGCCGTGGTCGGGTCCTCGAGCCCCCGGATGCGAGAGCTCGACGCGGGCGCCGTCGCGCGCTGCCGCGTGTGGGTGGACTCGCGCGAGGCCGCGCGGGTCGAAGCCGGGGACCTGCTCCTTGCCATCAAGGAGGGCCGCATCGACGCGGGCCACGTCGTCGGCGAGCTGGGTGACGTGGTCAATGGCACGTCCGGCCGCGGCGGACCCGACGAGATCACCATGTTCAAATCACTGGGGATCGGTGTGGAGGACATCGCCACCGGACGCCTGGTTGTGGAAGTGGCTCGCCGCAACGGGATTGGACGGGAAATCGCACTTTGAAACGGTGATTCGTCTGAAATAACTGTGTTTCACCGACGATTCGTTGACAATACCGACCCTGCGGATCATTATTCGCCTTCCACAGGGAGCCCCAATGTTCGACTCCGTCGATCGCCGCATCCTTGCCGTCCTCCAGGCCAACGCGCGCACCACCCACGCCGAGCTCGGGCGCATGCTCGACATGGCCCCCTCGGCCGTGCTGGAGCGCATCCGCAAGCTCGAGCAGCGCGGCGTGATCCAGGGCTACGAAAGCCGGCTCGCGCCGAAGGCCATCGGCCTGGGCCTCACGGCCTTCATCTTCGTGCGATCGGACGAGCCCGCCGGTGCCAGCGCGACCGGCCGCGCGCTGACGGACATCCCCGAAGTCCAGGAAGTGCATCATGTCGCCGGCGAGGACTGCTACCTGGTGAAGCTCCGCGCCCGCGACACCGACGACCTCGCGCGGCTGCTGCGCGAGCGCTTCGCGTCCACGCCCCAGATCCGCTCGACGCGTACCACCATCGTCCTCGGCACCCTGAAGGAATCGGCGCAGCTGCCGCTGAATCATCTCGACGCACCCGACGGCCAGGCCCACGATGCCGCGTGAGCTGCGCGTCAGGCTGCTGATCGCCTTCGCGTGCGTGTACCTCATCTGGGGCTCCACGTATCTGGCCATCCGCTTTGCCATCGACACCATCCCGCCCTTCCTGATGGCGGGGGCGCGCTTCCTGGTCGCGGGCGCGATCCTCTCCGCCTGGGCCCACGCCCGCGGCGCGGCGTGGCCGACGGCGAAGCAGTGGCGCATCGCCGCGATCGTCGGCACCCTGCTGTTGTTAGGCGGGAACGGCGGCGTGGTATGGGCGGAACTGACCGTGCCCTCAAGCCTCGCCGCGCTCACCGTCGCCGCGACGCCCATCATGACGGTTGCGCTGGACTGGGTCCGGCCGGGCGGCGTGCGGCCGCGCGGCACCACGATCGCGGGCCTGCTGACGGGCTTTGCCGGCGTCGCCCTCCTGGTCAATCCCTTCGCCACCGATGTCGGCCGCATCAATCCGTGGGGCACCGCCGCCCTGCTCGCGGCCGTGATCTGCTGGTCGGCCGGCTCGATCTATTCGCGCGAGACGCGCGGGGGCGTCGCCTCCCCGCTAATGGGCGCCGGGGCCAACATGCTCTGCGGCGGCATCGGCTTTCTCCTGGGCGCCGCCCTCCTCGGCGAGCTGCCGAAGGTGCACCTGGACGCCATCTCGACGAAGTCCTGGCTCGCGCTCGCCTACCTGATCTTCGTCGGCGCGCTGATCGGCTTCACCGCGTTCTTCTACCTGCTCGCCAATACCACGCCGGCCAAGTCGACGACCTACGCGTACGTGAATCCCATTGTCGCCATCATCCT
>JAYTEN010000091.1:0-3161 GCA_043735145.1 Gemmatimonadota bacterium
CGGAGCAGCGGGCCGTCCTCGCCCACGAGCTGGGTCACGTGGTCCGGCGCGACCCCGCCTGGCTGATGGCCGCCGCGGTGATCGACCATCTCCTGTTCGTGCAGCCCCTCAATCGTTATGCGCGCCGCCGCCTGCGCGCCGAAGCCGAGTACCTGTGCGACGACTGGGCCGCCGAGCGGGCCGGCGGGGTGGTGATGGCGCGCTGCCTTGCCGAAGTCGCGGGCTGGGTCCAGGGCCATGCCGCGCCGGCCGCGGTGGCCGGCATGGCGGGCCACTGCTCGCAGCTGGTCAGTCGCGTCGAGCGGCTGCTGGACGGGTCATCGCGGATCCGCCCGGTGCGGTGGATGCTGCGCGCCACGCTCGCCGCCGGTGCCCTGGCGCTGGTGGCCCGGTCGGTGCCGGGCGTCGCGGCGGAAGACCTGCACGCCGGTTCGGTGCCGGCCGCGAAAATCGACACCGGCGACATGGACCTGAAGAATGTCGCGTACACCGATGCCGGCGACGGATGGGGCGCGATCCGAGAAAACGGCCGCCTCATCGTCCTGTCGGCCGGCTACACGGTGCGACTCAGCGGGCACGGACGTCTCGGCTTCCGGCAGTGGGGTCGCGCGCTCGTGATTCTGGGCGGCTACGACGTCCGCATCGACGGCCTGTCGGTGGACGACGACCGCGAGCTCTCCGACCAGACCGGCGCCCTGCGCATCGTCGAAACCGGCGGCGACGGATCGTGGGACGTCGTGCCGGTCCGGCTCGGCAGCGCGCCCGCATATGCCGACCGCGGCCGGGCCGGCGAGGCCTCCGGCCGGCGCGAGGCGCCGGCGTCGGGGGAGGCTGACCTGAGCGCGCTGCGCGCGGCCACGGCCGAGCTGCACGCCGACGTGAATGCCCGGACCGACGCGGCGCTGGGCGGCGAGGCCGATGCCGCCATCGATACCCTGGTCCAGCTGTGGGTGCGTGATCCCGACGCGGTGCGGCGCGCGGCGCGGCGCATCGCGCGCACCTATGACCGCGAGCTGCGTCCGCAGTTCGAGAGCCTCGGCGTGGAGGTGGGGCGCGAGCTGGCGCCCCAGCTGGAGCGCCTGACGAGTCGCGCGGGGCGTGACCTGGCGCCCGAGTTCGCGCGCCTCGGCGCCGCGTTAGGCGCGTCGATCCTGGCGGACCTGTCCGCGGCGGCCGGCGACAGCCGGTCCGAGGATCTGCGCGGGAAAACCAGGCCGAAGCACTAGCACCCGGCGGGGCGGCCGTGCGGGCCGCCCCCGCGGCGCCAGCTTTACTTTAGCCAGCTTTCGCACCTTCTTCCATCATGGACAAGAAAGTTCTCGACGCCGCGGCGAAGGCGTTCCCGGCTGCCGGTGCCGCCGTTACCCTCGGTGCCATCATCCACGACGGCGAGTGCAATCCGTCGCCCACCGTGCGCGTTCCCCTCAGCATGATGAACCGCCACGGCCTCATCGCCGGCGCCACCGGAACCGGCAAGACCAAGACACTTCAGCTTGTCGCCGAGCAGCTGTCGGCGCAGGGCGTCGCCTGCTTCCTGGCCGACATCAAGGGCGATGTCTCCGGCATCGCCACCCCCGGGCAACCCAACGACAAGGTGGCGGCGCGCACCAGGGACACCGGCTACGACTGGAAGCCCGGCGGCTGCCCGGTCGAATACCTGAGCCTCACGGGGAAGAAGGGCGCGCAGATCCGCGCCACCGTCAGCTCCTTCGGTCCGCTGCTGCTGGCGCGCGTGCTCGAGCTCAACGACACCCAGTCCAGCGTCCTCTCGATGGTCTTCAAGTACTGCGACGACAAGGGACTGCTGCTGCTCGACTTCTCCGACCTGCGCGCGGTGCTGGCCTGGCTCGCCGACGAAGGCGCCGCCGAGTTGAAGAACTACGGCGGGATGTCGAAGCAGACGGTGGGCGTGCTCCTGCGCGAGCTCCTCCAGCTCGAGCAGCAGGGCGCCGACGCCTTCTTCGGCGAGCCCGAGTTCGACCTGCGCGACCTCATCAAGGTGATGCCCGATGGCCGCGGCCTGGTCAACGTGCTCGAGCTGTCCGACGTGCAGGACAAGCCCGCGCTCTTCTCGACCTTCATGCTCTGGATGCTGGCGCGGCTCTATCACGACCTGCCCGAAGAGGGCGACCTCCCGAAGCCCAAGCTCTGCTTCTTCTTCGACGAGGCTCACCTCCTCTTCAATAACGCGAGCAAGGCGTTGCTCGAGCAGATCGACCAGGTGGTGCGGCTCATCCGCTCCAAGGGCGTGGGCGTGTACTTCGTCACCCAGAGTCCCAAGGACGTCCCCGCCAACGTGCTCGCGCAGCTCGGCAATCGCATCCAGCACGCGCTGCGCGCCTTTACCGAGGACGACCAGAAGGCGCTCGCCGCGGCGGCGCGCACCTTCCCGAAAACCGATTTCTACGACATCGAGGAGACGCTGACGACGCTCGGCATCGGCGAAGCGTTCGTCACCGTGCTGGCCGATAATGGCGCGCCGACGCCACCCTTCTCGACCCGTCTCATCCCGCCGTCCTCGCGGATGGGCCCCCTCACCGATGCCGAGATGGGCGCGGCGCTCGCCGGCTCGGCGCAGGTCAAGCGGTACGCGCAGGCCGTCGACCGGCACAGCGCGCGCGAAATGCTGGAAGAGCGGGCGGGTACCGCCGCCGGCGCCGCGGCCCCGGCCGGTATGCCGCAGGCTAATCCCGGCTACGGCTATCCGACGGGCGGGCCGACCGGGCGGCAGCCCAAGGCGCCGCCCTCGACCTTCGAACAGGTGATGAAATCGCCGGTGGCGCGGACCATCGCGACCCAGGTCACGCGCGGCCTGATGGGGGCGCTCCTGGGCGCGGTGGGGCTGACCGGACGCCGGCGCCGCTAGCGCCGGACCCATCAGAGCGAGATGGGCTCCTCCGGGTGGTCGCCGTCCATGCTGAAGATGTCCTCGACCGTGGTGTCGAACAGCCGCGCCAGCTTCATCGCCAGCGGCAGGCTGGGGTCGAACTTCCCCGTCTCCACCGCATTGATTGCCTGCCGCGAGACGCCGGCCCGGGTTGCCACAGCGGCCTGAGACCAGTCACGGCCGGCTCGCAGTACCTTGAGACTGTTCCGCATGCCAACTCCTTGTCCGCGAATAGCTTGGAGAAGTATATGTCGCGTTACTGACGCCACGATGT
>JAYTEN010000092.1:0-4634 GCA_043735145.1 Gemmatimonadota bacterium
CAGATGATGATCGACTCCGCGGCCGCCGGCATCCGCCGCGCCATTCGCGGCGAGGTGCAGCCCTTCCGTCTCGAGAAGCCGTACCAGGTGGACCTGGTGCTGCGCCGCACCTTCAACGCGCAGATCGCGCTGGCGGTGGACTCGATCCCCAACTACCCGGCGTTCCGTCGGACGGGCGATCACACCTACCACTTCGTCACCAGCGACGCGCGCGAGCTGGCGCACCTGTTCGACATCATCGAGGCGATCGTCCTGCAATGACGCGCCGCGGAGCGTTCCTGCTGGCCGCCGCCCTGGCGATCCCTCCTGGTTGCGCGCGTCCGGCCGGGTCGGCGCCGGCACCGCTCGCGGCGCCCCTCCTCGCCGAGCAGAGCAGTGGCACGACGGCGCTGCTCCAGGCGGTGAGCGCCGTGAGCGACCAGGTCGCGTGGGTGAGCGGCCATCGCGCGACGTGGGCACGCACCACCGACGGCGGTGCCAGCTGGATGCCGGGGCACATGACCGGCGGCGATTCGACGCTCCAGTTCCGCGACGTGCACGCGGTAGATGCAACCACCGCATACCTGCTGGCCGCCGGACCGGGGCTGGCGTCACGGATCTACAAGACCACGAACGGCGGCGCGAGCTGGGATCTCCAGTTCATGAACCGCGATACCGCGGCGTTCTTCGACTGCTTTGATTTCTGGGACTCGGCACACGGCATCGCGGTGAGCGACGCCGTCGGGGGCAGGCTCATCGTCATCGGCACCGACGATGGGGGCGCGCACTGGACCGACCGGAGCGCGGGATTGCCGGCGGCGCAGGATGGCGAGGGCGCGTTCGCCGCCAGCGGGACCTGTCTCGTCACCCGGCCCGGTGGCCATGCGTGGATCGCCGCGGAAGCGGGCGCCGGGTCGCGGGTGTATCACAGCAGCGACCGCGGGCGCTCGTGGAGTCTGGCCGCGGTACCGGTGATGGCGGGACCGGCGACCGGCGTGGCGAGTCTCGCCTTCGCCGATGACCGGTCGGGCCTCGCGGCGGGCGGCAGCGTGGGCGACGCGAACGGCCGCGGCGACAACGTGGCGCGCACCGATGATGGTGGGCGGACCTGGGTCAGTGCGGGGCGGCCAACCTTCAGTGGCGCTGTCTTTGGCGTTGCGCACGCCGGGGGCACGTCCGCGTACATCGCGGCGGGGCCGAAGGGTCTCGACTACTCGACCGACGGCGGGCGCACGTGGACGAACCTGAACGCCAACGCCTACTGGAGTGTGGGGTTTTCTTCATCCAGGACCGGGTGGGCGGTCGGGCCAGCCGGGCGGATCACGAAGATCGCGATGTAAGTAGATTTCGGGAACCTACTCTTTCCCGGGGATCGTCGTGCGCGCAGCCCTCATCGGCTCTGTCATCACCGCCTGCCTGACGTCATCACTTGCGGCGCAAGCGGGCCGCCCGTCCGCCCGTCCGCCCGTCCGCCCGTCCGCCGCGGCGGCAGCGCGGACGCCCACCAGGATCGTCGTCTACAAGTCGCCGACCTGCGGGTGCTGCGGCAAGTGGATCGACTACATGCGCGCCAACGGGTTCACCGTGGAAGTCCACGACCAGAACGACCTCACGGCGCTCAAGCGCGCCGCCGGCATCAGCGACGCCAATGCGTCGTGTCATACGGCGCAGATCGGCGGCTATGTCGTCGAGGGGCACGTGCCGGTCGCCGCGATCCGGCGCATGCTGCGCGAGCGACCCGCGATCGCCGGACTGTCGGTGCCCGGCATGGTGGCGGGCACGCCGGGGATGGAGCAGGGCACCCAGCACCCCGCCTATGATGTGATGGCGATCGGCCGCGACGGCCGCACCACGTTGTACGAGCGTCACTAGCATCGGCGCGGTACACTTGTGGGCATGAACGGCGCGAGGCGTTCCTGAAGATTGTCTGTGTCGGCGGGGGCCCCGCCGGCCTCTACTTCAGCCTTCTGATGAAGAAGGCGAACCCCGCGCACGAGGTCATCGTCCTGGAGCGCAACGGGGCGGATGACACCTTCGGCTGGGGCGTCGTCTTCTCCAACCAGACGCTCGACAACTTCCGCGCCGCCGACCCCGAATCCCTCGCCGCCATCGAAGCGGCCTTCGCCCACTGGGACGACATCGACGTCCACGTAGGCGGGCGCACCATCACGTCAGGCGGCCACGGCTTCGCGGGGATCGCGCGGCGCCGGCTGCTCGAGATCCTGCTGGCGCGCGCCCGCGAGCTCGGCGTTGACGTGCGCTTCAACACCGAGATCCGCGACGAGGCGCACCTCGCGCTGCTCGGCATCCCGGCGCCCGACCTGCTGGTCGCGGCCGATGGCGCTCGGAGCCTGCTGCGCGAGAAATACGCCGCCGGGTTCCAGCCCGATCTCGATCTCCGGCCGGCCCGCTACATCTGGCTGGGCACCACCCGCCGGTTTGACGCCTTCACGTTCATCTTCGTGCAGAACGCGCTCGGCGTCTTCCAGGCGCACGCGTACAAGTTCGACGAATCGTTCAGCGCCTTCATCGTCGAGTGCGACGAGGCGAGCTGGCGTGCCGCGGGCCTCGACAAGATGGACGCCGATGCCACCGTTGCGTGGTGCGAGCAGACGTTCGCGCCCTGGCTGGACGGCCACAAGCTGCTGTTCAACGCCCCGCACCTGAAGGACAGGCCCTGGCTCCAGTTCACCAGGATCAGCAACCGGTCCTGGTATCTCAAGTCGGAGGGCGTGGGCCGGGCACCCGTCGTCCTCATCGGCGACTCGGCGCACACGGCGCACTTCTCGATCGGCTCTGGCACCAAGCTGGCGATGGAAGACGCGATCGCGCTGTCGCGCGCCCTGAACGGGGAGCCGGTGCTCGCGCGCGCGCTCCAGGGCTACCAGGACGAGCGGCAAGTCGAGGCGCTGCGCCTCCAGAACGCCGCGCGCAATTCCATGGAATGGTTCGAGAACGTGAAGCGCTACATCGGGCTCGAACCCGACCAGCTCGCCTACAGCCTCCTGACCCGCAGCCAGCGGGTGAGCCACGAGAACCTGCGGATTCGCGATCGAGACTACCTCTCCGGTGTTGAACGCTGGTTCGCGGCGACCGCAGGGGCAGGGGCCTCTCCCACCCCTCCGATGTTCACACCCTATTACATCCGCGGGCTGAAGCTGGTGAATCGCGTGGTCGTCGCGCCCATGGACCAGTACTGCGCCGTGGACGGCATGCCTAACGATTTTCACCTGGTCCACCTGGGCGCGCGGGCGCTCGGCGGGGCCGGACTGGTCTACACCGAGATGACATGCGTGTCGGCCGAAGGGCGCATCACGCCGGGGTGCACCGGCATGTATACGCCGGAACACGAGAGGGCGTGGAGCCACATCACCGGCTTCGTGCATACCTGGTCGAAGGCGAAGATCTGCCTCCAGATCGGGCATGCCGGCCGCAAGGCGTCGACCAAGGTGATGTGGGAGGGGATGGACCAGCCGCTGGCCGAGGGCAACTGGCCGGTCATGGGACCCTCGCCCATCCCGTACGGGCCCGGCAACCAGGTTCCCCGCGAGATGACCCGCGCCGACATGGACGGCGCCGGCGAGGCGTTCGTGCGCGCCGCGATGATGGGCGAGGAGGCGGGCTTCGACATGCTCGAGGTGCACGCCGCCCACGGCTACCTGCTCTCCAGCTTCATCACGCCGCTGAGCAACCGGCGCACCGACGAATACGGCGGGCCGCTCGAGAACCGGCTGCGGTATCCCGTCGAGATTATCCAGGCGATCCGCCAGGTGTGGCCCCACGCCAAGCCCCTGTCGGTCCGCATCTCGGCGACCGACTGGGTCGAGGGCGGCATCACCGGTGCCGACGCGGTGGAGATCGCGCGGGCGCTGCACGCCGCCGGCGCCGACCTGATCCACGTCTCGACCGGGCAGACCACACCTGACGCGAAGCCGGTCTATGGGCGCATGTTCCAGACGCCCTTCAGCGACCTGATCCGGCAGGAGGCGGGCGTGCCCACGATCGCCGTCGGCAGCATCACCGAGGCCGACCAGGTCAACGCCATCCTCGCGGCGGGCCGTGCCGATCTCGTGGCGCTGGGCCGGCCCCACCTCGCCGATCCGGCGTGGACGCTGCACGCGGCCGCCGAGCAGGGGTATGGCGCCCAGTGGTGGCCGGTGCAGTACCAGGACGGGAAGCGGCAGCTGGAACGCCTGAAGAAGCGGGAGATGGAGCTGCGCGGCAACGCGACGATTTGACGCGCCCGTGGCGTGCGGCGCGGGCCCAGGCACGGGGGGCCTGCCGGGCGAACTACTATTCTTCAGTAGTTGCGCCGATGCCGGCCCAGTGCGCGGAACATGTAGGCGCAACTACTACAGATTAGTAGTTCGCCGAGCCGGCTCCCCATGCCCGGACCACGCCGCATGACGTGGCCCATCGAGAGTTCATGACCGAGGCTGTACGCTATCTCAGTGGTCATCACGCCGTCGTCACGGGCGGCGGACGCGGCATCGGCGCCGCCGTCGCGCTCGAGCTCGCCCGCCACGGCGCCAACATCACGCTCATGGGGCGCAGCCAGGCGCCGATGCACGAGCACGCCGAGACGATCTCGAAGGCGCACGGCGTCGAAGTGGCGGTGGTAGGCTGCGACGTGACCGACGAGGGCCAGGTCTTCA
>JAYTEN010000093.1:0-2156 GCA_043735145.1 Gemmatimonadota bacterium
GACCTGCCAGCGGCGCCAGCGCCTCGCGCAGCGGCTGCGGGTTTTCCGCCAGGCTGACGAAGAGAAATCCTTCCCAGCGGCCGAGATGGACGGCGTGCAACGGGTAGTCCTTCTTCTCGAACCCTTCCACTTCGTTCATGTGCGGCGCGCCGACCAACCGCCCGTCCAGCGCGTACGTCCACGCGTGATAGGGACACTGTATCGTTTCCGAAAAGCGCCCCTTCGCCGACTCGCAGAGCCGCGTGCCGCGGTGGCGGCACACGTTGTAGAAGGCGCGCAGCGTGCCCGCGCGGTCGCGCAGGACGATGATGCTCTCGCCGGCGACGTCGGCCAGCATGAAGTCGCCGTTTTGCGCGAGGCCGTTTTCGCGGCCGACGCAGATCCAGCGCCGCGAGAAAATCTTCTCCCGCTCCTCCATCAGGACATCCGGCGCGGTATAGTAGCGCCCGGCCAGGGTGCGCGCGCCCTGCCGGTACGTCTCGGTGGTGCTGTGAAACGCCGTCATCGTCCGGCGTCCTTGAGGATCTCGCGCGCGGCGAGCCAGCCGGCTCCGCCCGCCACCGAGCCACCCGGATGACACCCCGCGCCGCAGAGATAGAGCGAGCGGATCGGCGTGCGATACCGGCTCCAGCCCGGAACCGGCCGCATGAAGAGGATCTGGTCGAGCGTCAGCTCGCCGTGATAGACGTGGCCCATGGTCATGCCGTAGATCCGCTCGCGGTCGCGCGGCGTTTCCACGTCGCTGCCGGTGATCGTGCCCGCGAGGGCCGGGAAGGCCTTCACCAGGCGATCCTGGATGCCCGCCGCGAACTGGCGGCGGCGCGCGTCGTCCCACGCGCTGTCGGCGTACGGCACATACTGCACCAAGGCGACCACCCGGCCTTCTTCGGGATGCGCCTCGAAGTACGGCTCGGCCGAGGTGCGCCCGTACTTTGCGTCGTCGTATGCTTTCTCGATGTAGTCGAGGGACGGCGCGAAGAGGGCCGTCGGCAGTTCCGCGGGACGGTTCACGTGGAAGGTGATGCGCGCCGTGACGCCGCGAGACTTGATGTTCCTGACCGCGCGCGCGAACTCGGGATCGAGCCACCCGGGCTCGAGCATCCCGAGCAGCGTGTGACGCGGATCGGTGCTGGACACCACGCGCGTGGCCGGCAGCACGTCGCCGTTCTCGAGGGTCACGCCCGTCGCGCGCCCGGCGGCGACATTGATCTTCGCGATCTTCACGCCGCGCCGGATCTCGATCGGTCGGGGGTCCCCGGTCCCCGGTCCCCGGCTCATCAGCGCCCACCCCAGGTTGGTCACGGGCGGATGGAAGACACCCGCCGGGCTGCCGACCGCGTGGTGGAGCATCGTGAACGCGGTGCCCCCCGATCGCGGGCCCTGCTGGAGATGCAGGACCGAGAGCGCGCCGATGGCCGCCTTGAGGGCGTCGTGCTCGAACCAGTCGTCGAGCAGCTCGGCGACGGGCATGGGCAGAATGCGCAGCAGGTCGATCATCGCTTGCTTGCCCAGGCCGCGCACCTTGAGTCCGAGCAGTCCGAGGCGCATCAGTTCGCCCGGCTGCGTCGTCTCCACGTCGGGGGCGGGTTGGGTATACAGGTCTTCCAGGACCCCCGACAACTTGTGCATGCGGTGGCAGAACTCCGGCCACTTCGCGGCGTCCTTCGGGCTCACCCGCCGGATCGCCTCGGCCGAGCGCTCGACGTCGCGATGCAGCGAGAGCGTCGTGCCGTCGGACAGCGGCACCGACAGCCACGGATCGGGCGCCTGGATCACGAGCCCACGTTGCATGAGGTCGAGGTCGGCGATGATGCGGGGATGCACCCAGCCCAGGTCGGTGAGATTCCCGGCTTCGGTCTGCTGCTCGAGCACGAGCACGCGTTGGCCCGCCAGCGCGAGCAGGTGCGCGGCGACGAGGCCGTTGGTGCCGGCGCCGATGACGATAGCGTCATGGCTCATGCGCCGTCCTCCAGGACCGCCATCGCGCCGAGGCGTCCCGACGCCCCCATGATGCCGCCGCCGGGATGCGTTCCCGAGCCGCACTGGTAGTAGCCCTTCACCGGCGTGCGGAAGCGCGCCCAGCCGGGCGCGGGGCGCAGGAAGAAGAGCTGGTGCAGCGCGAGCTCGCCCTGGAAGATGTTGCCCTCGGTGAGCCC
>JAYTEN010000094.1:0-3935 GCA_043735145.1 Gemmatimonadota bacterium
ATGGCGATCATCGGACGGACAATCTAACTGACCACTGCAAGATCGTGAGCGGCCAGGGAGGCTGAAGCTTGAAGCGCAGAGTGGCTTTCAGGGCCAAGGCAGAA
Source organism: Gemmatimonadota bacterium (assembly GCA_043735145.1). Lineage (GTDB taxonomy): Bacteria > Gemmatimonadota > Gemmatimonadetes > Gemmatimonadales > JACORV01 > DASXPG01. Next base: position 105 of record JAYTEN010000094.1, read on the forward strand.
GGGCAGCCTTCAAGCTGAACACTTGAACCCACTTCCGCCTTCGAGCTTCGGCCTCCCTTGCGCCTTCATTCTCGTTCAGAAAATGTGAGCCGCCGGGCCGCCCCCGTTGAATTCGGTGCCCGACGAACCTACTCGTATCGTAGTGCGACGATGGGATCGAGCATGCTTGCCCGCCGGGCGGGCCACATCCCGAAGAAGATCCCGACGACGAAGCTGAAGAGGAACGCGAGCACGATGCTCGAGGGTTGGATCAGCACGTTCCAGTGGAAGCTCTTCGCCAGCAGCAGCGCCCCGCCCGCCCCGAAGATCACGCCCAGCGTCCCGCCCAGCAGGCACAGCACCAGAGCTTCGACGAGGAACTGGAAGAGGATCGCGCCGCGGGTGGCGCCGAGCGCCTTGCGCACGCCGATCTCTCGCGTCCGTTCGGTGACCGACACCAGCATGATGTTCATGATGCCGATGCCGCCCACGAGGAGCGACACCGCCGCGATGCCGGCGAGCAGCCCCGAGAAGGTCTGCGTGGTCTGCTGGAAGGTCGCCAGCAGATCCGACTGGTTGCGGATCATGAAGTTGTTGTCGCCGGAGGGGCGGATTTTGTGGGTGCGGCGCAGCGCGCGCTCGGCCTCGATCATGGCGACGTTCATGTTGATCGACGAATCCACCTTCAGGCCGATCGATCGCACCCGGTCGGTGCCGTGGGTGCGGTAGCGCGCCGTCTGGAGGGGAATGAAGATCTGCTCGTCGGGGTTCTGGAACGAGCTCTGCGCACCCTTGGTCGACAGGATGCCGATGATCTCGAACTGGATGCCGCGGATGGAAATGTTCTGGCCCACCATCGCGCCCGGGTTCTGGCCGAACATGTCCGGCACCGCCGAGCCCAGCATGGCCACGCGGCGGCGCGCCTGGTCGTCGCCGGCGGTGAAGGCGCGGCCGGCGGTGATGGTGTAATTGCGGTTGGGAAAGTATTCCGGCGTGGTGCCGGTGATCTGGATGTTGGAGTTCTTGTTGCCCCGCTTGACCTGGAGCGAGCGGCCGATTTCGGGCATCACGGCGGAGATGTAGTGGGCCGCGGCGCGGATCGAGTCGGCGTCGTCGACGGTGAGGCTGACGCGCTGGTCGCTGGCGACGCCGCGCATGAACGACTGGCCCGGCATGACCGTGAGGAGGTTGGTGCCGAGCGAGCTGATCTGGTCCTGCACCGCCTTCTGCGCCCCGGAGCCGAGCGCGATCATGGTGATGACCGCGCCGACGCCGATGATGACGCCGAGCATCGTGAGAAAGGAACGGAGCTTGTTGGCGCGCACCGCCGCGAGCGCGACCAGCAGGATCTCGACGATCATCATCTAGTTGGGCCGCCCGCCGGGTGCGGCGCTGGTGGCGGGCCGCGACGTCGGAGCCGCCTGCTGCTGCATGCCCGGCACACCGCCGCCGCCCGTCATGCGCGTGAAGCGGTCCTTCATGTCCTGGTTCGACTGGACCAGTGACGCGGACGGCAGCAGGATCACGGTGTCGCGGTCGGTGAGCCCGCTCGAGACCTCGCTGTAGTCCAGGTCGGTCACGCCGGTCCGGATGCGCACCGGCGCCGGATGGCCGCGGCGCAGCACGAATACGATGTACGAGCCGCCGAACATGAAATTGTTGCTGGCCCGCGGCGGGCCGCCCCGGCCGCCGCCGCCACCGCCGCCCATCGCGGCGCGCGCCCGCGCCAGCAACGCCTGCTCCGCGGGGCTGAGGGGTTGCCCGCTCTGCATTTTCTGGAACGCGGCGCGCACCGCCTCGCGGTCGATACCGCCCTGCGCGGCGTCCTGCTGCGGCGCCGGCGCCGTCGCCGGCTGCCCGGTCGGGGCGCCCGGCCCACGCTGCGCCCGCGGCTGGCGGTCCCCGGTCCGCGCATTTCCGGTCCCCGGTCCGCGGTCCGCGGTCCCCGGTGTTTGTCCCGCCATCGACCCGCTGCGTCCCGCCTGCGAGTCGGCGAGGGCGAGCTGGCGCTGCACATCGGCCGGGTTCAACCCCAGCACCTGCGCCGCCGAGCCGACGTCGCGCTGGGTGCGCAGCGCAGCGTTCGGGATGGCGAGCACGTTCGTCACCGAGCGCACCTGGATCTGCACCGACGCGTTCATGCCGGGCTTGAGGCGCTCGTTCTCGTTGGCAATCGTGATCAGGACCGGGAACATGGTCACGTTCTGGGTGGTCGTGGATTGCGGCTCGATCTTGAGCACGCGGCCGCGGAAGGGCTGGTTGGGGTAGGCGTCGACCGTGACCCGCGCTTCGAGGCCGGGCTGGATCTTGCCGATGTCGGTCTCGTCCACCAGCGTGCGGACCTGCACTTCGCTGAGGTCGGCCATCTTCAGCAGGACCACGCCGCCCGACACGTCGCGCGTCGCCGACGCGATGACGTTCCCGACTTCCACGTTCTTGGCGATGATGGTGCCGGAGACGGGTGCGCGTACGCTGGTGTCGTCGAGCGCGTCCCGCGCGGTCTGCACCGCCGTCTCGGCGCGCACCAGCTTGGCGCGGGCGTTGGCAAAGGTGAGCTGGGCCGCCTCGTATTCCTGCTGTGAGACCAGCTGCTGCGTGAACATCTGGTCCACGCGCGTCTTCTGGGCCTGGGCGTTGGTCAGCTCGGCGCGGGCCACGTCGTGGTCGGCCGACGCCTGGTTCAGCGTGTTGGTCGGATCGCGCCGGTCCACCAGGACCAGCGTGTCGCCGCGCCGGACGTGGTCGCCGGTCTGCGCGCGCATCTGGAGGATGGTACCCGAGGCGCGCGACTTCACGTCTACCACGAGGATCGGCTCGATGACACCCGCGGCTTCCGCCGACACCACGATGTCACGATGCGCGACCGCGACCGGCTCGTACAGCGGCGGCGGCACGGGCTTCTTGCAGGCGGAAGCGGTGAGGACGAGCGCGATGCCCGCCAGCAGGACCGTCTTCATCCGGTACTGCCTGCCAGTCCGGTATCGGCGGTATCGGCGGTACGGCGGCACGGTGGTACGGCGGTACGAGGGCTCGGCTTCCAGGACGGCCCCGGTCAGCTTCCCGGTGTTCGTCACAGGGAGTGCCCGACGACGGCCTCGATCTGCGCCCGGGCGACGAGGTAGTCGTATCGTGCCTGCACCAGGTCCACCTGGGCCTGGTCGAGCGTCGCCTGCGAGGTGAGGACCTCCAGGATGGTCGCCGCGCCGAGCCGGTAGCGCTCGCGCTGCATGCGCAGGTCTTCCTGGGCCGCGGACACCGAGACGGTCGCGACGTCGATCTTCGCGCCGGCGGCGTTCAGCGCGGCGAGATACTGGGTCAGGCTGGTGCTGACCGAGAGCCGCGCGTCGCGCGCGCGCGAGGTGGCGGTGACCTCGTTGGCTTCGGCGGTGATGACGTTCGTCTCGCGCGTCAGGTTGTTGAAGATCGTGAAGGTGCCGCGCAGGCCGAGGTTCCAGCCACCTGCATAACGACCGGTAAAAGGCGACTGGGTCCCGCCGTTGGTCTGGAGTCCGGTCACCGGGTCGACGATCGGCGGGTTGCCCGCCGCGAAGGTGTACCCGCCGGTCAGCGACACCGTCGGGAAGTAGGTGGACCGGTTCACGTTCCTGGTGGCGTGCGCCGCGCTGACCGAAGCGTCGGCCTCACGCACCGCGGGCGCGCCGCCGAGGGCTTCGCGATAGAGGGCCGCGGTGTCGATCGCGGGGAGCCGCCGGAACAGGGCGCTGTCGGCGGCCGGGGTGACGAGTCCCTCCACCTGGATCTGGCGCGCGAGGCTGGCCTGCGCGTTGCGGAGGTTGTTCTGCGCGGTGATGAGGGCGAGCTGGGCGTTGCCGTACTCGACGCGCGCGCGCA
>JAYTEN010000095.1:0-10056 GCA_043735145.1 Gemmatimonadota bacterium
CCGCGGCTGATGCCCGGCATGACCATCGCCATCGAGCCGATGATCAACCTCGGCGGCCCGCACGTGCGAACGCTGCCGGACCGCTGGACGGTGGTGACGTCGGACGGCACGCTGTCGGCGCACTTCGAGCACACGGTGGCGATCACCGCGGGCGAGGCGAAGGTGCTGACGATGGCGACCGTTGAGGAGCCGGCGGAAAAAGCGGAATCTGGAATCTAGAGTCTGGACGATTGCGTGTTCACACTCCGGAAATCGTCCAGACTCCAGATTACAGATTCCTAGTCGGAGATTTCCGTCTCATACGTCTCCGTCTTGTATTTCGTCATTCCCCGCGCGAGATAATTCGGCAGCGCCTTCGGATCGTCGAGCGTGCAGGTGTGCAGCCAGACGCGGTTGGCGCCGATGCCCCACGCGACCTCGACCGCCACGCTCAGCAGGTGCTTCCCGAACCCCCGGCCATGAAACTGCCTCACCAGGCCGAGCAGGGTGATCTCGACTGACCCGTCGTCCTGGTTCTTCATCTCGACGAAGCCCGCCAGCTCGCCGTCCCAGCTCAGGATCCAGATCCCGTAGCCGAACTCGCCGACATACCGCTGCCATGCCTCGGTGCTCCATTCCCAGCGGTCCACCCAGTGGTAGGCCGCGCCGACTTCCCGGTACAGCCGCTGCACCAGCGGTACCGAGGGCACCGGCACCCGCGCGAAGCGGAGCAGGGGATCCTCGATTTTCGCCGGCCGCATCTGGTCGGGTGTCTTCAACTCGACGTAGGTGCGGGTGACTTCGACAGTGCGGCTCACGGCGCCAGTGACGCTTCCACCAGGGCCGCGGCTTCGTCGGCAAGACGCGACGCCTCAGCCAGCACCGCGCGTGCCTTGCCGCCGAGCTCGATGCGCTCCGGTGAGCCTTCCGGCATTCCCTGGAGATTGATGAGAACATTGTAGTAGGCGCCGCGCGCGGCGGCGCCCGCCAGCATCCCGCCGACCCCGCCGTCGGAGCGCGCGTTCACGTTCCCAGCCGCGGCGGCGCGCACGCACAGCGCGGCCACGTCGCGGGCGGCCTCGAGCGTTTCCAGTGGCACGCGCGCGGCGCCCAGCATCGCGGCCTGGATGGCCGCCTTCCGCTCGTCGCCGCGGTCCTTCGGAATCGCGTAGGCCTTCATCACCTTGCCGTAGGCGGCGGCGTCGTCGTCGGCGAGGCGCCGCAAACTGGCGCGCAACTCCTCGGCCTTCGCGATGATGCCGGTGAACTCCGTCTCGACCTCCGCGTATTTCTCCCGCCCGATCGTCAGGCGGCCGACCATGGCGGCCAGCGCGGCGGCCATCGCGCCCGCGATCGCGGCCACCGTACCACCACCCGGCGCCGGCTCGGCCGACGCCACGGCGTCGAGAAATCCGCCGAGCGAAGGACCCGCGCCAGCCCGGACGGTTGACTCGAGAACGTGCGGCGCCACCGGCTCCTTCAGCCTGAGATACGCCTCGGCGGACTTCAGGACCGCGCGCTCGGGAACCAGGCCCACGATCTCGCTCCAGTCCACGTCGGCGCCGGCTGCGCGCGCGGCGGCCGCGACGGCGTCGAAGGCGGTGTGCATTCCCGTCGCGTCGATGTCGAGCAGGTTCATCGACACCTGCGGCCGGCCGGCGACGGTGATTCCCATCGCCTGGAGCGCAGGCAGTCCGCCGCTCGAGGTGCGCAGCTGCTTCGCGATCGCCTTGGCGAGCGCTTCGTCGCCGCCCGAGAGGTAGACGTTGTACGCGACGAGGAACGGCCGCGCGCCGACGGCGGTGGCGCCCGCCGTGGCGTGGATGTGCCGGGGCCCGAAGTCGGGGTCTTTCGCCGGGTCGGTGCCGATGGCGTCGCGCAGCCCCTCGAACTCGCCCTTCCGCACGTCGGGGAGCCGCGCGCGCTCCGGGCGCGCCGCCGCCTGGGCGTACAGAAAGACGGGAATCCCGAGCTCCTCGCCGATGCGCTTCCCCAGGCGCCGCGCCAGCTCGACGCACTCGGCCATGCTGATGCCTTCGACGGGAATGAAGGGCACGACGTCGGTCGCGCCCATGCGCGGGTGCTCACCCTGGTGCGCGCGCATGTCGATCCTGTCGCGGGCGACCTTCACGGCATTGAAGGCGGCCGTTACGGCGGCCTCGGGTGGCGCGACGAAGGTGATCACAGTCCGGTTGTGGTCGGCGTCGGACTGGATGTCGAGCAGTCGCGCGCCCGGGACGGAAACGATCGCGTCACGAATGGCGCCGACCACCGACTGGTCACGGCCTTCGCTGAAATTGGGAACGCATTCCACTAGAGCTGACATGGGGTCCGGTAGGTTTGAGTGTCAGTGTGATTCAGAATCTGGAATCTAGACGCCTGCGTGCCCAACCTCTGCCATTCGTGGACCCGCGGAGTCGTCCAGATTCTAGATTCCAGATTCCAATAGAGTCTTCAACAACCACTCATGCACCGCCGCATTCCCCGCGACAATGGACGTATGGCGCAACACATCCCCCGCGCCGTCGAAATCGGTGACCACGCCGCCCGCTTCGCGCACCATCAGCGTGCCCGCGGCGATGTCCCAGGGCGCCAGCCGCATTTCCCAGAACCCTTCGCAGCGTCCCGCGGCGACATCGCACAGGTCGAGGGCCGCCGATCCCGGCCGGCGGATGCCCGCCGTCCCGGTGGCGACGGCCTGGAGCTGCCGCGCATAGACCGGCCATTGGAGCAGGTCCTTGAATGGCACCCCGGTGCTGATGAGCGCGTGGCTCGGATCCTCGTTCATCGATACGGCGAGCCGCCGGCCATCCTGGAAGGCGCCGTCCCCCTGCGTCGCGGTGTAGCGAATATCCAGCGGGACATGATGGACGATGCCGGCCAGCAGCTCGTTGCCGCGCGTCGCGGCGATCGAAACGGCGTAGATCGGAAAGCGGTGCAGAAAGTTCGTGGTGCCATCGAGCGGGTCCACAACCCAGACTAGCGGGGACCGGGGACCGGGAACCGAGGACCGGGAAACACTCTCGGGGTTCAGTTCTTCGCCCCGGACGATCGACTGCGGGAACGCCGCCGTCAGATCGGCGGTAATCATCCGCTCGGCTTCGCGATCCACCTCGGTGACGTAGTCGGCGCGGCCCTTGGCGGTCCAGTCGGACGGACGCATCCGCCCCTCCTGCTGACGCAGGAAGCCGGCCGCGCGCGTGGCCGCAAGTTGCGCCGCGGAAAGCAGTTGGGCCGCGTTGTCGTTCACTTGCCCGGCCCCCGGGCCGTCCTTAGCTTGGGCCATGCCACGCATCTTCAGCGGCATTCAGCCGTCCGGCGATCTGCATATCGGAAACTACCTCGGCGCGGTCCGTAACTGGGCCCGGCTGCAGGGGGAGTACGAGAGTATCATCTGCATCGTTGACCTGCACGCCATCACGCAGGCCTACGATACCTCGACGCTCTCACAACGCACCTTCGACATGGCGATCGGCCTGCTTTCGGCCGGCATCGATCCCGAGCGCACCACGCTCTTCGTGCAATCACACGTGCCGCAGCACGCGGAGTTGATGTGGCTGCTCAACACCGTCACGCCGCTCGGCGAGCTGGAGCGGATGACGCAGTTCAAAGATAAGTCGGAGAGGCTGGAGAGCATCCCGGCGGGCCTGCTCAACTATCCCATCCTCCAGGCCGCCGATATCCTGCTCTACCGCGCCGACCGGGTGCCGGTGGGAGAGGACCAGATCCAGCACCTCGAGCTGGCGCGCGAAGTCGCGCGTCGCTTCAACGCCCGATTCGGGGTCGAATTCTTCCCCGAGCCCCAGGCGCTCCTCACCGACGCCGCCAGGATCGTGGGTCTCGACGGCACCGCGAAAATGTCGAAGAGCCTCGGCAATACCATCGGCCTGCTCGACAGCCCCGACGCCATCTGGGAGAAGCTGCGCCCGGCGATGACCGACCCGGCGCGCAAGACACGGAAAGACCCCGGCAATCCCGACGTGTGCAATCTCTACTCGTTGCACCAGCATTTCTCCCCCCCCGACCAGGTCGTGGAGGTCGCCGAGAAGTGCCGGACCGCGGGGTGGGGCTGTATCGAGTGCAAGCGGGTGCTCGCCGACAACATGATCGCGACGCTGGCCCCGATCCGGGCGCGCGCGGAGGAACTGAAGGCGCGCCCCGATGAGGTCCGGGCCATTCTCGCCCGGGGGGCGGAGCGGTGCCGGGGGCTGGCCGAGGAGACCCTGTCACAGGTGCGCCGGATCATGGGATTCCTGCCCGCCAAGTTGTAGATTACGGGACGTGGAAAAGATCATCCAGGCGGCGGTCGAGCGGGGTGCGTCGGACCTGCATATCAAGGCCGGCGACGTGTTCCGCGCCCGCATCGACGGCAAGCTGGTGCCGCTGACCAAGCAGCGGCTGACGCCCGAGCAGACCAAGGCGATCGCCCTCCGTTTCATTCCTAACGACGAAGACCGGGCCCGGATCGACAAGATCCAGGACTACGACTGCTCCTGGGGCGCGCCCGGCATCGGCCGGTTCCGCATCAATATCCTGAAGCAGCGCTCCTCGTTCATGATCGTGATGCGGGTGATCCCCTTCGAGGTCCCGTCGTTCGAGCAGCTAGGCCTGCCCCAGGTGCTGGAAACGGTGGCGCTGGCGGAGCGGGGCATGGTCCTGGTCACCGGCGTGACCGGCAGCGGCAAGAGCAGCACGCTGGCGGCGCTGGTGAACCACATCAACCGCACCTCGCAGAAGCACATCGTCACTCTCGAGAACCCGATCGAGTTCCTGCATCGGGACGTGAGCAGCTCGCTCACGCAGCGCGAAGTCGGTACCGACACCGAGAGCTTCCGCTCCGGGCTCCGCGCCGCGCTGCGCCAGGACCCGGACGTGGTCCTCATCGGCGAAATGCGGGACCCCGAGACGATCGACACCGCGATGAAGGCCGCCGAGACGGGGCACCTGCTGCTGTCCACGCTGCACACGCCCGACGCCGTCACCACGATCACGCGCGTGGTCGCGATGTTCCCGCCCGAGGAGCAGGTGATGGTGCGGGCCCGGCTCGCCGATTCGCTGCACGCCGTAATCTCGCAGCGGCTGCTGCCGCGCAAGGACGGCCACGGCCGCGCCGCCGCGCTGGAGATCATGCTGGTGACCGCGGCCATCCGCGACCTGATCGCCGATCCCGTGCGCACGTCCGAGATCAAGGAATACATCGCCGAGGGACGCGACCAGTATGGCATGCAGACCTTCGACCAGCATCTCCAGGACCTGGTGGCCGACGACGTGGTGGACTTCTCGACGGCGATGGCCAATGCCAGCAACCCGTCCGACTTCGAGCTCCAGATGAAGACGCTGCGCCGCCGCTCCAAGGCGGTGCCGCGGCCCTCAGGGCCCGGCTCGGGGCCGCCCCGCGGCCGGACGTCCTCGCCCGCTGCGACTCCGCCGAAGGACGACAAGCCCCTCGGCTTTACCGACGACCTTTCCTCCATGCTCCAGCCTTGAAGGGCGAGCTTCGCGGGGTGATGGCCCCCGTCGCGACGCCATTCGATGCCGAGACGGGAGAGATCGCACCGGTGGTGCTGCGCCAGGTCAGCCGCGAGCTGCTCGCGGCCGGGCTCGAAGGCCTCGTGGTCGCCGGCTCGACCGGTGAAGGTGAGCTCCTCGATGAGTCCGAGCGCATCCAGCTCGTCGAATGGATGCGTGATGTGGTGCCCGACGATCGCTGGCTCATCGCCGGCACCGGGGCCGAGTCCACACGGGCGTCGATCCGCGCCGCCATCGCGGCGGGAAACGCCGGTGCCGATGCGGTGCTGGTCCGTCCCCCAGCGTACTTCGGTGGGCTGCTGTCGCCGGCGGGATTCGCGTATCACTACGCCGCCATCGCCGACGCGAGCCCGGTGCCGGTCATCATCTACAACATTCCCAAGTACACCCACATCGCCCTCCAGGACGCATCCCTGCGCGCCATCGCGGACCACGAGAACGTGATCGGTTTCAAGGACTCGTCAGGCGACCTGAAGGTGTTCAGCGCGTTCCGCGCCGCGGCGCCGCGCCTCGGCGGGCTGATGGGGGCGGGGCACCTGTTCTATCCGGCGCTGGAGATGGGCGCCACCGGCGGCATCCTCGCCGTCGCCTGCTTCGCCGCCGAGCAGTGCAATCGGCTCTGGCACGCGTTTCTGGACGACGACCGGCAGACCGCGGGTGCGATGCAGGAGCGGCTGAATCCGCTGGCGCGCGACATCGTCGGCGCGTTCGGTCCGGCAGGCATCAAGTGTGCCATGGAGATCGTGGGACTGGGATGCGGCCCGGTGCGGCCGCCGCTCATCGATCTGGACGCCCGCCAGCGCGCCCGCGTCGTGGATGCGCTCGCCGCCGCTGGCCTGCGGGCCGCGGCCTGATGTTCACGTCCGACCTGAAGTGCCTGGTCGTCGTCGGCGCGCAGTGGGGCGACGAGGGGAAGGGCAAGGTGGTCGACGCGCTGGCCGAGCACGCCGATTTCGTGGTGCGCTACCAGGGCGGCGCGAATGCCGGCCACACCATCGATACCGACCAGGGCGAGTTCATCCTCCAGCAGATCCCGTCGGGTATCCTGCATCCCCGGTGCACGTGCGTCATCGGCAACGGCGTCGTGGTGGATCCCGAGACGCTGTTCCAGGAGATCGACAAGCTGACGGCGCGCGGCGTCCCCATGCAGGGGCGCCTCGTCGTGAGCGACCGCGCCCACCTGGTCCTGCCGTACCACAAGCTGCTCGACCGATCGAGCGAGCGCTCGAAGAAGATCGGCACCACGTCGCGCGGTATCGGCCCCGCCTACGAGGACAAGTACGGCCGCCGCGGCGTGCGCGTGGGCGACCTGCGGCATCCCGCGATTGCGGCCAAGCTCGTCGAAGCGGGCGTCGAGCGCGCGAATGCGCTGCTCCAGATCGCCGGGATCGAGGAGCGCTCGGACGCGCTGTCAATCATGGCGATGCTGGGTGAGCTTGCTCCCAGGCTGGTGCCCTTCGTCGCCGATGCGGGCCGCCTGGTCGCCGAGGCCCTGAAGAAGAACGGCACCGTACTCCTGGAGGGGGCGCAGGGCGCGCTGCTGGATGTGGACCACGGGACCTACCCGTTCGTGACGTCGTCGAGCACCACCGCCGGCGGCGCGAGCACCGGGGTGGGCATCGGGCCGACGGCGATCGACGCGGTGCTCGGCATCGTGAAGGCGTACACGACGCGCGTGGGCAACGGCCCCCTGCCGACCGAGGCGCCCGGCGCGGCCGGCGAATTGCTGCGCGAGCTGGGCGGTGAGTTCGGGTCGGTGACAGGCCGTCCGCGGCGCTGCGGCTGGTTCGACTCGATGGTGGTCCGCTACTCGGTGCGGGTGAACGGGCTGACGCACCTCGCCGTGACCAAGCTCGACGTCCTCGATACCATCGCCGAGCTGCCGATCTGCACCGGCTACCGCCTGGGTGGTGAGCTGATCGCCGAGCTGCCCGATAACGTCGCGGCACTCCAGCAGGTGGAGCCGGTGTACGAGACGCTGCCGGGATGGAAGGCGTCCACCGGCGCGGCGCGTTCCATGGCCGACCTGCCGGTGAATGCGCGCCGGTATCTCGAGCGCCTGGAACGCGAGGCGGAGGCGCCGATCCGCTACGTCGGCGTCGGCACGAAGCGGGAGCAGCTCATAGAATGCTAGGAAGGTGAAGAAGGTGAAGAAGGTGAAGAAGGTGAAGAAGGTGAAGAAGGTGAAGAAGGTGAAGAAGGTGAGTTCAGGATGAAGGTCGGGCGCGTCGTGGCTATTCTTGCCGCTGTGGGTTTCCTCGGTATAGCATGGCTCATCTTCTCATTGTGGCGCTCGGTGCCGCCGTTGGCGGGCCGCGAGCGGCTGCCGGGGCTCGGCGCCGACGTGTCCGTGGCGTTCGACAGTCTCGCGATTCCCCGCATCACCGCGGCATCGGACGAGGATGCCTTCGCGGCGTTAGGCTACCTGCACGCGCGGGAACGCCTCTGGTCGATGGAAGTGATGCGGCGGGCCGCCGAAGGCCGGCTTTCGGAGGTGCTCGGCGGCGCGACGGTCGAGAGCGACCGGTACCTGCGGTCGCTCGACATCGCGCGCGCGGCGGAGGCGGCGCTCGCGGGGATGGCGCCCGGCACGCGCCGGATTCTCGACGCGTACGTGCGGGGGGTGAATGCGTGGATCGCGTCGCCGACGCGCCCGCTCCCGCCCGAGTTTCGCGTGCTCCGCCTCCGGCCCGCGCCCTGGACGCCGCGCCAGACGTTCGAGATGGCGCGACTGATGGCGTGGGACCTCCAGGCCGGCAACACCGAGCTCCGGCTGGCGCGGGCGGCGGCGCGCGTCGGGCCCGATCGGGTACGGGATCTCTTTCCGCCTCCGCCCACGGGGCCGACCATCATCCAGGGGGGCGAGTGGGATGGTGGGAGAGTGGGAGAGTCGCGCCACTCGCGCCACGCGCCCACTCGCCCACGGGCCCACTCTCCCAGCGCATTCCTCCGGGAATCCGAAATCCCCACGATACCCGCGCTCGCTGAACAGTTGCTGGACTGGGCGAGCATGTCGCGGGCGTCGAATTCGTGGGTCATCGGGGGAGCGCGGACCGCGTCGGGCAAGCCGATTCTCGCCAACGATCCGCACCTGGAGCTGCGGGCGCCGTCGCTCTGGTACCTGGCCGTGATCCAGAGCCCGGGCTTCAACGTCGCGGGTGCGACTATCCCCGGCATGCCCGGCGTGATCCTCGGCCACAACCGCCGCATCGCCTGGGGCTGGACCAACGCGAGCGTGGACGATGTGGACTACGTGATCGAGCGGTTTTCGGCCGACACGTCCCGGGTGCTGACCACCGCCGGCTGGCGTCCCGCCGAGGTGCTGCGTGATTCGATCCGGGTGAAGGGCGGGCCGGCAGTGCCGTTCACGCTGCGGCGCACGGCGCACGGGCCGATCGTCGCGGCCGACGCCGGGACCGGCGACAGCGGCGAGGTGCGCCTCCTCGCGCTGCGCTGGAACGCCCACGATCCGAGCGACGAGCTCAGCGCGACACTGGCGCTCGACCAGGCCGGCGACTGGACGGCCTTTCTCGCGGCCGCGCGCCAGTTGAAGGCGCCGGAGCAGAACTTGATCTACGCCGACGTGGACGGCAACATCGGCTATACGATGACCGGCAGCGTGCCGGTGCGGCACAGCGGTAACGGCCTGTTGCCGACGCCGGGGTGGACCGACGAAGGCCGCTGGGAGCGCTACCTCGATTTCGACGAGCTCCCGCGCGTCTTCAATCCTGCCGAGGGCTTCATCGTGACCGCGAACAACCGGGTGGCGGGCCCCGGATACCCGCGCTTCATCACCGCCGACTGGGATCTCGGTTACCGCGCGACGCGCATTCGCGAGCTGATCGAAGCGCGGGAACGGATCACGCCGGAAGACGTCCGGCGGATGCAGATGGATACCGTGGATGTGTTTGCGCGCTGGGCGAAGGACATCGCCGCGCGCGCTGCCGACAGCGCGGGGCATCCGGACATCGCGGCGTCGCTGCGCGCCTGGGACGGCACGATGGGCGCCGATCGCACCGAGCCGACGATCTTCTACGTCTGGTACCGCGCCCTCCAGCGGCTCACCTTCGAGGACGAGCTCGCGGGGACCTACGCACCTGGCGGTGTGCTCCAGGCCGGCATGCGCGCCGGCCAGGGCCCCTGGTTCGACGATGTGCGCACGCCGGCACCCGAGGGCCTGGACGCGATGGCCACGCGGGCGATGCGGGAAGCGTTGCCGGTGGCGGCGAATCGACGCTGGGGCGCGGTCCACCAGTCGGTCTCGCGCCACACGCTGGGGAGCGCAAAGCCCCTTGATCTCGCGCTGCGCCTCAACCTGGGCCCGCGGCCGCGCGCCGGGTCGCTGTACACCGTCGATGTCGCCGATTTTGGCGCCTTCGCGCCGCCGTTCCTGAACACCCATGCGGCGTCCTTCCGACAGGTCGTGGACATGGCGTTGCCGAACGATGCCGCGATGATCATTACCGGCGGGCAGTCGGGCAACCCGCTTTCGCGGCACTATCGGGACCAGGTGGGCGCCTGGTGGAGCGGGAAATTGGCGCGGGTCCC
>JAYTEN010000096.1:0-8181 GCA_043735145.1 Gemmatimonadota bacterium
GCTCCGATTGAAGTAGCGGGGAATGCGCCGTATGCTAACCCCGATTGCGGCGACTCCGCCAATGGAGGATGCCGAATGTCCGGCGCGGCGTCGCGCCCCGCCGCACGGCGAGGCGGAGACGGAAAACGGCACGGGGACTGGGGTTGCGGCCCCCGTCTCCCCGCCCTCCGATCCCCCCCCTCCCCCGGGTTCTGGACATCCACGAAACCGTCGCTAGGTTTAATGCTCCAGTCGAAGACGGGCAGGGCCGGAAGGGGTTGTTTCCACGGCACCACCCAGGCAGTCGCAGTGATGTGTGGGAGCAGGACTGGGTGTTGTAGCCCCCTCCATTTTTTGCAGGTGCGCAGGCAGTTCAACTTTACCCGGGCACGGCCCGGGACACACCCCGGGCTCGGCCCGGGACAAAACGACTGGGAGGTCGTCAATGGTTACCGGAAAAGTGAAGTGGTTCAACGATGCCAAGGGTTTCGGCTTCATCACCCCTGATGACGGCTCGAAGGACTGCTTCGTCCATCACACGGCCATTCAGGCGTCGGGCTTCAAGTCGCTCGCCGAGGGCGATAAGGTCCAGTTCGAGATCGTGAAGGGCGAGAAGGGCCCCGCGGCCGCGAACGTCACCAAGATCTAGTTTTTCAGTCTTGCTGATTCGAAGGCCCCGCTCCGCGCGGGGCCTTCGTGTTTTCTGCCGCGCGACACCGCCGCCCGCTCAGCCTCGCAGGGACGCCATCACGCTCTGCAGATTCAGGCTGCCGGACTTCGTCGTGATCTGCTGCTGCACCTTCGGGTAGATCGTCTGCGCATCCTTCTGGAATCGCGCGAACAGCGCGCGCAGGTCGGCGGTGCTGAGCGATCGCCCCTGCGCGTAGTACTGATCGGCCGCGTGGCCGAGCGCGTAGGTCGCGGTGAACGTCACCGCCGCGCCGGCCGCGACCCGCGTCGCGCCGCCGACCATCCCGCCCAGCAGCCCGCCCGCGAGGCCGCCCAGCACCTTCATGAGCACGCCCTCGACCGCCTGCGCCCCGGCGCCGAGGCCGAACGTCGCCGCGAGGTCCTTGATCTGGTTGATGTCGAGCCGCTGACCGTGCTTCTGGCCGATCTGGTATACCATGCGCAGCTGGAGCGGCAGGATCGCGATGTTCGCCAGGCGGTCGGGCAGCACCTCGAGCGCGCCGGTAAGGATCGCCTGCTGAAGAATGAAATCGTCGAGCGGCCCGGCCGGCGGCTGGCCGGAGCCGATGACCGGGGCGCCCGCCATTTCGCTCGCCGCGCGCTGCTGGTCGGCGGCGGCGCCGCCCAGGCCGAGCGCGGTGCGCAGCTGGTCCAGGAATCCCTGTTCTTCCGCGTTGGCGGCGCCATTGCAATTGCAGACCGCGAGGGCGCTTTCGTACGCGACGTTCCGGGCTTCGCCGTCGGAGAGCCGGGCGGCCAGCGAGGCGAGGTCGGGCCGCCCCGCGACGAGCTGCTGTGCCTGCGTGGCCACGTCGGGCGATGCGACGCGCGTCACCACGGCATCGATGGCGGTCCGCTCGGCGGCGTCGGTTACGCCGTCGGCTGCGGCGGCGAGCATGGCGATGGCAACGATGGTCGGATAGTCACTGGAGTTCATGGCGTCGCTTGGATGGAGTTGCACGAAACGTAGTCTGAACTGCAAAAGAGGGGGAAGGGGGAAGGGGGAGGGCGTGGAGAGCGGTACCCCTTCCCCCTTCCCCCTTCCCCCGTAGTTTTTTCGTCATGTACATCCCCCAACGCTACCAGGTGAGCGACGACGCCGTGATCGACGCTTTCATCCGCGCGCACGGCTTCGCGATGCTGGTGACCGCCGGCCCCGGCGGCATCATGGCAAGCCACATTCCCGTCGAGCTGGATCACGACGCCGCCGGCGCGCGGCTCCTCCGCGGCCACTTCTCGAAGGCCAACGCACAGTGGAAACAGCTCGAGGAAACGGCTGGCGCGATGGTCGCCTTTCTCGGCCCGCACACCTACATCTCGCCCACCTGGTATGACCACCCCAACGTGCCCACCTGGAATTACCAGGCGGTGCACGTGTACGGCACGGTGCGCGCCATCCACGGCGCCGAGGCGCTTCATCCGGACCTCCGCGCCCTCGCTGAGCATTACGAGCCGGCCGGCACGCAGGGTCCGCGGTTTGATCTGGACGCCATGCCCGCCGATCTGCGCGCCGCGGAAATCAGGGGCATCGTCGGCTTCGAGCTGCGTGTCACCCGGGTGGACGCCGCGTTCAAGCTCAGCCAGAACCGTCACGCCGCCGACCGCGCGCGCATCGTCACCGAGCTGGACGCGCGCGGCGACGACGCGTCGAAGGCGATCGCCCGCGCCATGCGCGAGCGGTAGGGCGTGCCGCCGATTCGATCTTCGGGCGAAATGCTGCCCGCCGTCGGCATGGGCACATGGCAGACGTTTGATGTCGGTCAGGGCGCCGCGGAACGGGCGCAGCTCGAGGAGGCGCTGAAACTGTTCGTGTCGGCCGGCGGCACGATGATCGACTCCTCACCGATGTACGGGCGGTCGGAAGACGTGGTCGGCGAGCTGGTGGAAAAGCTCGGCCTGCGTGACCGCCTCTTCATCGCTACCAAGGTCTGGACCAACGGGCGCTCGCGCGGCATCACCCAGATGAAGGACTCGATGCGCAAGCTGCGCGCGAATCCCGTCGACCTGGTGCAGGTGCACAACCTGGTGGACGTGGACGTCCATCTCGAGACGCTCGCCGAGTGGAAGCGCGAGGGGCTGGTCCGCTACGTCGGCGTGACCCACTACACGGCGGAGCACCACGACGACGTCGCCGCCGTGATCGAGCGCCACGCCGTGGACTTCGTGCAGATCAACTACTCGGTGGCGGAACGCGAAGCCGAGCGCCGGCTGCTGCCGCTGGCCCGGGAGCGCGGCGTGGCGGTGATCGTGAACCGGCCCTTCGCCGGCGGCGAGCTGTTCCGGCGCGTGATGCGCCGGAAGGTCCCGTCCTGGGCGCGCGAGATCGACTGCACCACCTGGGGGCAGCTGCTGCTCAAGTTCGTGATCTCGCATCCGGCGGTGACCTGTGCCATCCCGGCGAGCTCCCGGGCGATGCATGTAAAGGAAAACATGCGGGTGCTGAAGGGCCGCGTGCCCGACGCCGAGCTGCGAGGCCGGATCGTTGCCGCCGCAATCTGAACCGCAACACCGGCGGCCCCTGCATCGTATTGAACCTGTGAGGGTTCTCGAGGGATGACCCTGCGTGCTCCTTCAACCGTGATGGCCATGCGACCAATCGTGTTCCTTGCCGCCCTGGCAGTGCTGCCGCTTTCCCGCGCCGCCGCGCAGGATACCACCCACTACACCCGCGCCGACTCGCTGCGCGGCGGCAACGGTCCCGGCCGGGCCTGGTGGGATGCCGCCTTCTACGATCTCCACGTGAGCGTGAATCCCGCCGACAGCACGGTGCGTGGCTGGAATGGCATCACCTGGCGCGCGATCCAGCCGGGCCAGGAGATGCAGATCGATCTCCAGACCCCCATGGAAGTCGACAGCATGAAGGCGGGCGGGCGGAAGCTCACCTACCGCCGCGACGGCAACGCCTTCTTCGTGACGCTGCCGGCGCGCGCGCGGGCCGGTGACATGAACACGGTGACGATCTGGTTCCACGGCCGGCCCCGCGTCGGGCGCCGGCTGCCGTGGGACGGCGGCTTCACCTTTCCCATGGACAGCCTCGGCCGCCAGTGGATCGCGACCGCCGACGAAGGACTCGGCGCCAGCGTCTTCTGGCCGCTGAAGGACGACCTGCGCGACGAGCCCGACAGCCAGCGCATCGCGATCACCACGCCCGACTCGACCATGGACGTGTCCAACGGGCGGCTGCGCAGCACCACGCCCAATCGCGACGGCACGACCACCTACGAGTGGTTCGTGACGAGTCCCATCAACAGCTACGACATCGCGATCAACGCCGGCCACTACGCGCACTTCAGCGACACCATCATGGGCGAGGCCGGCCCGCTGACCGCGGACTACTACCCCATCGACTACCACCTCGCGGCGGCGCGCCGGCAGTTCGTGCAGGTGAACCCGACGATCCGCTGCTTCGAGCACTGGTTCGGCCCGTATCCCTGGTACGCCGACGGCTACAAGCTCGTCGAGACGCCGCACCTGGGGATGGAGCACCAGAGCGGTGTGGCCTACGGCAACCGCTATCGCAACGGCTACCTGGGGCAGGACCTGTCGCGCACCGGCCTGGGGCTCATGTGGGATTACATCATCATCCACGAGAGCGCGCACGAGTGGTGGGGCAACAACGTGTCGGCGCAGGACCACGCCGACATGTGGGTGCACGAGGGCTTCGCGTACTACGCCGAGGGGATCTACACCGAGTGCACGCAGGGCAAGACGGCCGGAGCCGCGTACATCATCGGCTCGCGCCGCGGCATCCAGAATGCCAGTCCGATCGTGCCGGCCTTCGGCGTGAACAGCCAGGCGGGCCCGGGCGACATGTATCCCAAGGGCGCGAACCTGCTGCACACCATCCGGACGATCATCGATGACGACGCGAAGTGGCGCGCCATCCTGCGCGGGATCCAGCATACCTTCTGGCACCAGACCGTCACGGGCCAGCAGGTGCGCGACTACATCAGCCGCGAAGCGGGCATCGATTTGGGCAAGGTGTTCGCCCAGTACCTTAACACCATCAGGATCCCGGATTTCGAGTACCGGCTCGAGGGCACGACGCTGTCGTATCACTGGGCCAACGTGATCCCCGGTTTCGACATGCCCCTGCGGGTGAACATCCAGGGCCTCGGTACCCGGCTCCTGCGCCCCACCGAGGCCTGGCAGACGTTGACCGTCGGCTCACCGCAGGCCGCGGAGCTTTCGGTCGATGAGAATTTCTATGTGACGTCACATAACGTCGGAGCGGGACGCTGAGTCCGGTTCCGCGCCTTCCCTCTACCGGAGTCTCCATGACGAGCCGTTCGCTCTTCGCCGCGCTGCTGCTGTCCGGTCTCGCCGCGCTGCCCGGTTCTGCCGGGGCGCAGGCCGCGCCGGCGCGGGCCATCCGCCGCGATATCCCGCTCACCAACATGATCCGCCGCGCCTTCGCCGCGGGGACGCGCGACTCCACCGGGCGGCCCGGCCGCAACTACTGGCAGACCAGCGCGGCGTACACCATCAACGCGCGCTTCGACGCGCCCACGGCCATGGTCACCGGCCGCGAAACGATCGTCCTGCGCAACAACAGCGACTCGGCTCTGTCGTCGATCCAGATGCGCCTCGACCAGAACATCTTCGCGCCTAACGTTTCTCGCGCCGAACCCGTCAGCGAAATCACCACCGGCATGCCGGTCACGCGCATGACCGTCAACGGCGAAGCGGTGGACCTCGCGCCGCCGCCGCGCCAGTTCGGCCGGCAGCAGGCGCCGCGCCTGGCGGCCTTCGGGATCGACCAGACGTCCGCCCGCATCACGCTCACCACGCCGGTCGCCGCGCACGGGACCTGCACCGTCGAGGTCGAGTGGAGCTTCAAGGTGCCGCGCTCCGACAACGGCCGGGGCATGCGGATGGGCAGCTGGGGCGATAGCCTTTACCAGGTCGCCCAGTGGTATCCGCGCGTGGCCGTCTACGACGACCTGCGGGGCTGGGACACCGATCCGTACCTCGGCCCGTCCGAGTTCTACAACAACTTCGGCACCTTCGACGTCACCCTCGACATGCCTGCGGGCTGGCTGGTGGGCGCCACCGGGGTGCTCCAGAATCCGGCCGACGTCTTCACGCCGGCCGCGCGCGAGAAGCTGTCGCACGCCCTCGAGCGCGACACGACGCTCAACGTGGTCAGCGCCGCCGAGCGCGGCCCCGGCCAGTCCACCGTCACGGGGGACCGGCTGCGCTGGCATTTCACCGCCGACAGCGTCGCCGACTTTGCCTGGGCCACGTCCGACCGCTTTGTCTACGACGTCTCGCGCGCCACGATCCCCGGCGGCCGCGTCATTCCGATCAACATCTTCTACGAGCCGAATCACGCTGCGTCATACGCCCAGGTCGGCCCGCGGGTGCGGCACGCGCTCGAGTTTTACTCCGGCCTCTGGATGCCGTATGCCTTCCCGCAGGAAACCGTCGTGGACGGGCCCGAGGGCGGCATGGAGTACCCGATGTTCATCATGTCGGCCCTCGGCGCCGCCGACCATGAGACGGGACACCAGTGGTGGCCGATGATGGTCGGCGTGAACGAGACCTGGTACGGCTTCATGGACGAGGGATTCAACCAGTACATGAACATCCTCTCGGCCGCCGACCGCAATCACCAGCCGGCGAATCTCGACGGCGTCGGCCAGTCCTACGGCCGGGTGAGCGGTGACGAGCACGAAGCCCCGCTGATGTGGGACGCCAACTACGGCGGCCCCAGCTATTCCTTCCAGGCCTACGGCAAGGCGCCCATGATGCTGTCGATGCTCGGCGGGATCGTCGGGGATACGGCGGTGTGGCGCGCCCACAGCGACTACTCCCGGGCGTGGCGCTTCCGGCATCCCTCGCCGTGGGACTACGCCTTCTTCATGAGCAACGCGCTGGGCCTCGACCTGGGGTGGTTCTGGTACTCCTGGCTCTTCACGACCGATGCGGTGGACGGATCGATCACGAATTCGACCACCAGCGTCTCGCGCACGACCGTCACGGTGCGTCAGGACGGGCAGATGCCGTCGCCGGTGGTGCTGAAGGTGAAGTTCGCGCCGACCGGCGCGGCGATCCGCCCGATGCGCAACGCGATGATGGCCGACAGCGTCACGGCGATCGTGACGTATCCGGTGGACGTCTGGTTCGGCGGCAGCCGCACCTTCACGGCGGAGCTCACTTTCGGCGCCCGCCACATCGAGCGCGTGACGCTCGATCCGGGCTGTCGCTTCCCCGACCGCGACGCCAGCGACAACGTGTGGCCGCGCGACGCCGAAGGCTACGCGGCCTTCCAGGCGGCGCAGCGGCAACCGGGCGGCGGGGGGGCACGGTGCTTCAACTGAACGCCTAAACGCTTTGAACGCTTCAGCGCTTCAGCGATCCGTGATCAATCCGACCACGGCCTGACCTTCCGGTCCCATCGGTGGGCTCGTAAGGCGGCAAGCAGCGCCGGCGCCGGCGGCGTTCCGTCGCTGGCGCCGGTGTTCATTCGCACATGCTTCTCTTTCCGCATGCCGACGATCGTGGTCGAGACATCGGGCGACGAAATCACGAAACGCAGCGCCATTTCGGCCGGCGTCATGCCGGCCGGCACCAGCGGCCTGAGCTTCTCGACCCGGTCGACGGTGGGGCCGAGGTTCTCGGGGCCGAAGTACCCCGCCCGCCAGTCGCCGGCGGGGAAGGTGGTGTCCTTCGTGAGCGTGCCGGCCAGGCTGCCTTCGTCGAGGGGCACCCGCGCGATCACGCCTACGTTCTGCTCGACGCACTTGGGGAAGAGGTTGTCTTCCGGCGACTGGTCGAAGATGTTGTAGATGACCTGCACGGCGTCCACGGCGCCGGAGTCGAGCGCCTTCAGGCCGTTCCACGGCTCCCACCGGTTGAGGCTCAACCCGAACCAGCGGATGATCCCTTTCGCCTTCAGTTCCGCGACGGTGTCGATCCAGCTCGCGTCGGCCAGCCAGGCGTCGTCCCAGACATGAAACTGGAGCAGGTCGATCGCGTCCACGCCGAGGGCGCCGCGGATCTTTTCGGCCATCTCGATCACGTGCGCGCGCGGAAACGTGTCGGCGAGGGTGTCCGTCGCCGAGCCGGGCCACTTGCCGTTGCGCGGCGGGACCTTGCTCGCGGTGATGATGCGCTTGCCGGGATTGGCCGTGATGAGCCGGCCGAGGAGCCGGTCGCTGTGGCCCTGGCCGTAGGCCCATGCGGTGTCGAAGAAGCTGCAGCCGAGATCGAGCGCGAGCTGGAGCGCCCGCATCGATTCGGCGTCGTCGGAGCCGCTCCACCCTCCCATGCCCCAGAGGCCGTGCCCGATTTCACTGACGTCGAGGTCGGTCCTGCCCAGCCGCCGATATCGCATGAGACAAATGTACAGCCGGCACGCTTCGACGTTGCGACGCTTCGACGCTTCGACGTCTTTTCAGGGCCTCCGCCCGATGTCCCCGAGCAAGTCGGGAGGCCAGTGCCCGGTGGACTGGGCGCGAAGGGCCGCGGGAATCAGGATCAGCGAAGCGAGGATCGTGGTGCAGCGCG